>JBFJYX010000212.1:0-5689 GCA_041622415.1 Pontiella sp. | reverse complement strand
GGCGGTTCTTAGAACCGCTGGATGACGCAGAGAAGAGCGCTTCTAAGAAGCGCCGCTACAGCAAGGCGCAATGTGTAGTTGCGGTTCTTAGAACCGCTGAGTGACGCAGGGAAGAGCGCTTCTGAGATGCGTTTCTGCATGGGATAGAAAAAGGGCGCCCCTTGCGGAGCGCCCTGAACTTTCCCTGGATTAATCCCACTGACCCCGGTTATGCACCGAGACATTCTTTCATGTCTTCTTCCACGGTGGTCACCGGGGCAATGTTGAAGTTGTCAACGAGCACCTGCAGTACGGTCGGGGTGATGAAGGCCGGAAGGCTCGGGCCGACTTTGATGTCCTTGATGCCGAGGTGCAGCAGGGTGAGCAGTACGCAGATGGCCTTCTGCTCGTACCATGACAGGATCATGGAGAGCGGCAGGTCATTGACGTCGCATTCGAAGGCATTGGCGAGGGCCACGGCCACCTGAATGGCGGAGTAGCTGTCGTTGCACTGGCCCATGTCGAGCAGGCGCGGAATGCCGCCGATGTCGCCGAAGTCGAGTTTGTTGAAGCGGAATTTTCCGCAGGCCAGCGTCAGGATCGCGCAGTCTTCCGGCACGGCTTCGGCAAAGTCGGTGTAGTAGTTACGGCCCGGCTTGGCACCGTCGCAACCGCCGATGAGGAAGAAGTGCTTGAGGGCACCGCTCTTGACGGCGTCAATCACCTGCGGGGCCACGCCGAGGACGGCATTGTGACCGAAGCCGGTGAGGATGGTTTTTTCTTCTTCGGTTTCCGTGAAGCCTTCGGCCGCGAGGGCGGCATCGATGACCGGGGTGAAATCCTTTTCGTCGCCGATGTGGTCGACGCCCGGCCACTGAACGAGTCCGGTGGTGAAGATGCGGGCTTTATAGTTTTCCTTCGGCTTCTGGATGCAGTTGGTGGTCATCAGAATGGCGCCGGGGAAGGCTTCGAATTCTTTGCGCTGATCCTGCCAGGCGCCGCCGTAGTTGCCGACGAGGTGGGCATATTTTTTCAGTTCCGGATATCCGTGGGCCGGCAGCATTTCACCATGGGTGTAAATGTTGATGCCTTTGCCTTCGGTCTGCTTGAGCAGGATTTCGAGGTCTTTGAGGTCGTGGCCGGAAACGAGAATGGCTTTGCCTTCCACCGGGGTGATGCGAACCGGGGTGGGGACCGGATGGCCGTAAGCACCGGTATTGGCGCCGTCGAGCAGGCCCATGACGGTCAGGTTGACTTCACCGACCTTGAGGGTCAGTGCAACGAGCTCATCGACGGTCGGTGCCGGATTCAGCAGGAAGGCCATGGCTTCGTGGAAGAAGGTGAAAACGGTGTCGTCTTCTTTGCCGAGGACAAACGCGTGGTCGGCATAGGCGGCGGTGCCTTTCAGGCCGTAAATGATCAGTTCCTGCAGGCCGGTGACATCCGGGCCGAGGGTGCTCATGCGGCTTTCAATGCCGACTTTTTCGCCCTGGGAGATCAGCGCATCGATGTCGTCGCCGATTTCGAAGTCGCCGCCCAATTCTTTGATCAGCTGTGCGCCGCGGGAAATGATGCCGGCGAGGTCTTTGGGGTCGAAGTTGACATTGGTGACGGTGGTGAACAGGCCTTCCATAACAAACAGGTCGGCTTCGCGGGTGGTTTTACCGGCGGCCCGCGCTTCGAGGGCTTTTACGGAAATGTGTTTGCAGAGTTCAACCAGCAGGTCCTGCAGGGCTGCGGTTTCCGGATCTTTTCCACATACGCCGAATGCGGTGCAGCCTGTAGACTGGCTGGTTTGTTCACACTGATAACAGAACATACTCATCGTGTTTCTCCTTGGTTGGTTGCCGTTTGACCGGCGGACTTGGTCTCAAATCGTGGCCGGATAATGCACCGGATAGTTTAAGCATTCCTTGACGCGCGTCAAGAACCTGAAAAAATTGTAAAACCATTGACGAAAAGCGGGGTTTCCGTATACTGCGCGGTCTTGTTTTTGAGGGCGAGATAGCTCAGTCGGTAGAGCAGGGGATTGAAAATCCCCGTGTCCCCAGTTCGATTCTGGGTCTCGCCACCACCTTGAACCTTCGGTTTGCGCCGAAGGTTTTTTTGTGTCCTGCGGGGGCAGCTCAGCGCCTGGATTTGAAGAGGCCGAGGGTGTGGGCTTTGTTGATGGCGGCCGGGGCGTTGACGACGTTGAGCTTCTGATAGATGTGGCCGGTATGGGTCACCACGGTGTAGACGCTGATGCCGAGCATCTCCGCAATCTCTTTTTTCAGGTGGCCGTCCGCTACCAGCTTGAGAATTTGCATTTCCCGGTCGGAGAGCGCCGGCAGGCTGTCATCCGCTTTCGGGGGGGCTTGAAAGGAAGCGAGCAGGTATTTGGCAACGCCGGCGTCAATCGGCGCTCCGCCTTCCATCACGGTTTTAATGCCGTCGGTGATCTGGGTCACGGTGGACGATTTCAGCAGGTAGCCCATGGCACCGAGGCTGATGGCTTTGAGCACGTCGGCTTCCTGGTTGGACTGGGAGAGAATGATGATTCTGGCGTCAGGAATCGTTTTGTTGAAATAGGGTATGGCATCGAGGCCCGACATGCCGGGCAGATTCAGGTCCAGCAGGATGATGTCAGGCTCTTTGCGCGTCTCCATATCCTGCAGGCTGCGCAGGGCGCGTTCCGCGGTGCCGAATTCGCTGACCAGTTCGATGTTCGGCGATTTCTGCAGTGCAATTTCGATGACCTCGCGGTATTCGGGATGATCCTCGACCATCATGACGCGGATAGTATTTTTCATTTTTGACCCCTGTTTTTGTTACGGCGCTTACGCATGCGAAGTTTTAGGTGAATCCGGGTGCCGCCGGCCGGCGGGCTGTCGACGGTGACTTTGGCGCCGAGCAGCTTGGCGCGGCGTTTGAGCGAGGACGGGATTCTGTTTTCGGCGGAATCCTCCAGCCCGCGGCCGTTATCGCTGATCGTGAGTTCGAGCCGCCGCGGCCCGACTTCCAGCTCGGTGGTGAACCGGGTGGCGCCGGAATGGCGGCTGATATTGACGAGGGATTCCTTGTAGAACAGAAAGAGGTCGACGCATTTGCGGCGGCTGAGCTGATGGAGATAGGCCTGGCCCTCGATGGACATTTTATGATCGAGCTTGGCGAGGCTGCGCTGGGCCGCGCGCTGCATATCGGCCACGAGGCCTTTGTACAGTTCGTCGGAGTTCAGCATGTCGGTGCAGCTGCGCACGGCGATGCCGGAGCGCTCCGTGACCGCCCGGATCCGCTGGTGCATCATGGCCAGTTCTTCGGGGTCGGATTTGGCACTTTCGGCGAGGTCGCTGAGCAGCCCGATGGTGTGGAGGTTGGCGCCGAGCTCATCGTGCAGGTCGGCCGCAATCCGCTGTTCGATCTGCTGGATTTTACGCATGCGGAAGATGCGGTCGATGAGGATGGTGAAACCGATACCGGCGGCCAGCAGGGCGGACAGCCAGCCGAGCCGCTGGAGGTTGGATTTCTGCTGTTCATAGCGCCGGTTCAGTTCCTGTACGACGCGCGGGCGTTCCGTTTCCAGGTTGTGGCGCCGGGCCAGCTGGTTCATCCATTCGCGGGTGGGCAGGATGGTTCCGTACATATTGCGTCCGTCGGTGAGCAGGTCGAGCGGGCGGTTGGGATTGCTGATAAAATCCGTTCGTGTGACCGGTTTGCCGTGCGCAAGGTTTCTGCCGTTCGACAGCAGTTCGATTTCGGCAAAACCGAACCGCGGGGCCTCGGGACCAAAGCGGGGGTCGGTGGCCGGGGCTTCGATATACAGGCGGAAGAAGCGGTTGGTGATTTCGGGGAATGACCATTTGATGACCGGCCCCATGTCGTAAATGGAATCCAGGGTGAGATCGATGGCGGATTGCTCGTCCCGGAAGTCCGGATGATCGGCCCCGGTCAGCCGCATTTTACGGGGGATCGCGAAATCGCTGGAAAGGGCCTGCGGCAGAATGTCGCTGGGATCGACGGCATGGAGGTGAAGGGTGGAGACGGCCTCCGGCCGGCCCAGGTCGATGGTCAGGGCCGGGTGGCCGTTGGTGGTGAACTGGCTGATGAAGGCGATGCTCTTTTCGCCGGATGCCGCGTCCATCAGGTAGGGCACAAATCCATCCACGAGAAAACGGTGATCCCAGGCGAGTCCGTCCCGCCGGTTGGTCTTCGAGGTATACTGCCGGTGCAGGGCCACGTTTTCCGTGCCGCTGAATGCCATGATTTCGGAAAGCTGCAGCACATAGCGTTCGTCAAATGCACGGAGCGACAGGCGGTCGGTTTCCAGCCGGATCCATGAGGCGCTGACGCCTCCGCACGGAATGACGAGCGGGGCGATGCGGGGCAGCAGCCGATCCTGCTCGCTGTACTCGGCAATGATGCGGCCTTCTTTGTCGCCGGGCGTTCCCGCCACGACGCGGAAGGCCTTGGGAAAACCGTCGGCCTGGAAACCCGACTGGGCATCGCGGCAGATGACCGGCACCAGAATAATTTCGTCGAGGGGATAGGTTTCGCCGAAATCGATGTTTACCCATTCGAGCTGCTCTTCGTCGGCATGATAGACGGATCGGTAGCCGATGGCCCCGGTCCCGCTGCGAATGCTGTAGCGGGCCAGCCCGGCCAGCTCGGTATCCATTTCCACCAGCCGCTGTTCAAGCCAGTTGAGTGAGCGGTTGTGATAGTCGGGAAGCGGCGTCGGATCGGCCCGGCAGAGGGCGGCCGCCAGCAGGCCGGCGGCCAGGCTGAGTCCTTTCCATCTGTATTCCGTTGATTTCATACGTGCCAGCGGGTCCCTTCGGCGGGGTTTCGTGATCGGGAAATATATTCCAACGGTTGGAAGATAGTATATCCGGGAAACGGGGTCATCCTAATAAATTGGGATGGGCGGGTTTCATGGCTTGCATATGATGGTGCGAAAATCGGGGAAAGTCTTTTGTGATTTGTTGTGAAAGTCATTCAGGCAGGACATCCCCAATGGAGGAGATGGAAGATGAAGAAGATACTATATGCATGTTGTGTTTGTTTGCTGGCCACTGGAGTCGCGCAGGCGGTGGTCATTAGCTTCACCGCTCTTTCTGACGATATCACTTCGACAGATAACACCTTATCGACTGACGGATTCATGACTGCAGACGCCGAATTATCCGTCACCGGTGCTGCAAGTGGAAATGACTACATCTACAGCGTGATCTACAAAGGTTCGGATTATGACGGGGATACTGTTAATGACACGTTGACCTTCGAAGTACTGGTTCAGGGTTGGGACGGCAGTGTTGCCAGCACAACCTTTACCGACAGCGACAAGGACGTGAACGCCAATAACGGTACCGCGACCATCGGTACTACAGATCGTGATGTAACGCTCAACAACAACGGTTGGTCTGTTTTTGACGGATTAATGGATGCCGGGGAGACCCTGGAGTTCTCGCTCCAGAATTTAAGCGTTACCGGAACGACCCTCGGCCACTTCACCGCATCACTGGACGCCTTCACGGGCACTTCTTATAAAGAGACGGGCAGCGGCTACGGGCATATAGCTGTTATCGGGGAAGGACCCACCGCGATCGACTTATTTGCGCCCAGATTTAACGCTACGACGTATAATATCGTTGGCCTGTTAAACGAGACGGATACTCTCCTTATCACATCGGCGCAGCTTAATGGGCTAAATTCTGCCAACCCTCAAAGATGG
>JBFJYX010000211.1:0-5690 GCA_041622415.1 Pontiella sp. | reverse complement strand
GGGTGTGATGAACATGATCAGGCCGACCACAATGCAGAACCAGCCCGCGGCATGTTTAACCACGCGCTTCGTGTGCCTATTCCTGATCAGTCTCTTCATATGAACCGTCGGCCAAGTTAATCAGCTTGAGTTAATCGCTAATCGGCCCGCGCAGAAAGCCTAATATGAAAGAACATCAGCGACTGCGGAAAAAAAAGAAAACCACGGATTGAGAAGCGTGACCTGACCTCGTGGCCCCAAGTGTCACACTTCCTCACAGGAGTGCCAAAGGGGGGATGGCAGCAACCTGTGATTCCGTGGTTTGGGGTCATAGACGCTCGAGCTCTTCCCAGCGTTCAAAACTTTGTTCAAGTTCCTGCGGAATGGCCTCGGCGCGGGCGGTGGCGGCCTGGATCTCTTCCGGCGGTTTCTGGTAGAACGCGGGATCGGTCATCGCGGTCTGGAGCTGTTCGAGTTCCTCTTCCAGCTCTTCGATCCGCTTCGGCAGGTTTTTCAGCTCCTCGCGTTCCTTGTTGGTCAGTTTGCGGGTGCTGACTTTTTTCTCGGCCGGTTTCCGGCTTTCGGCCTTGGCCGCTTCGATGTTTGAGCGCTGGCTCAGCCAGTCATCATATCCGCCGGCATATTCGCCGATTTGCCCGTCGCCCTCAAAAACGAGGGTGCCGGTGACAACATTATTCAGGAAGGAGCGGTCGTGGCTCACGAGCAGCAGGGTGCCCTCATAACTCGCCAGCAGCTCTTCGAGCAGCTCCAGCGTCTCCACATCCAGATCGTTGGTCGGTTCGTCGAGTACGAGCACGTTGGAGGGTTTGGTGAAGAGTTTGGCCAGCAGCAGCCGGTTGCGTTCGCCGCCGGAGAGAATGGATACCGGCGAGCGGGCGCGGTCCGGGGCAAACAGGAAATCCTGCAGGTAGCCCAGCACATGCTTTTTGCTGTTGCCGATCGTGATGGTTTCGTCGGGCGCAATATTTTCGGCGACGCTTTTATCCTCTTCGAGAATGGCGCGGTGCTGGTCGAAGTAGGCGACCTGCAGTTTGGTGCCGTGTTCCACCGTGCCGGTTTTCGGGTCCAGCTGTTTCAGCAGCAGTTTGATCAGGGTCGATTTGCCGCAGCCGTTGGGGCCGATGATCCCGATCTTATCGCCGCGCATGATATCGAGATCCATGTTTTTGATGAGCGGCTGGCCGTCATAGTCGTAGGAAATGTTTTCGCAGGTGATTACCTTGCGGCCCGAGACGCCGGCTTCGACCGCCTTCATGCTGACCGTGCCGGTCTGTACGCGCCGCGCGCGGCGTTCGTCGCGCATTTTTTCGAGGTCGCGGACGCGGCCTTCGTTGCGGGTGCGCCGCGCCTTGATGCCTTTACGGATCCAGACCTCTTCCTGCGCGAGCTTTTTATCAAACTGCGCCCACTGCTCCTGTTCGCCGTCGAGCAGCTGCTGTTTGCGTTTCAAGTAGGTGTCATAATCGCACGCCCAGGAATGCAGGCGGCCGCGGTCCAGCTCCACAATGCGCGTCGCCAGTTTACGCAGGAAGGCGCGGTCATGCGTCACAAAGACGATGGTGCCTTTATAGCGCTGCAGGAAATTTTCCATCCATTTGATCGATTCGATGTCGAGATGGTTGGTCGGTTCATCCAGCACCAGGATATCCGGCTCGCACACCAGCGCCTGTGCCAGCAGGGCGCGGCGCTTCTGTCCACCGGACAGCTCATCAAACTTGAGGTGGTTCTCCAGATTGACCAGCGAAATCGCGCGGTCCGCCGCCTGATGCGAAATATAGTCATCGTGCGGGTCTTCCAATCCCTGGAAAACCAGGTCCTCGATCGTGTCGGAAATATCGTGGGGCACATTCTGCCGCAGGCGGCGCACTTTAAGGCCGGGCTGGCGGATAATTTCGCCGCCATCCGGTTCAATGGTGCCGTCGATGATTTTAAGCAGGGTGGATTTGCCCTCGCCGTTGCGTCCGACCAAACAGATGCGCTCGCCGCGCTCGATCTGCAGCGTCGCATCGTCCAGCAGGATCGGGCCGCCGAAGGCTTTTTGAATATTCTGTAAGCTGAGTAAGGCCATTACACTGGTATTGCCGCGAAGAGGCGCAAGAGGCCCAAAGACGGAACGCGTGGTCTTCGGGCTTTTCGGGCCTTTTCGAGAGCATCTCTCCTGAAGCAAAGTCGCGCATTCTCCAGATTTTCCAACCATTGGAAAGCGAAATTTAGAGTTCCGGCCCGGGCGGGGAGATTGTATAACGCGGAAATGGCCATTCAGAAATACAGGCTGCCCCTGCTGGCGGTGGAGAACGTACTGCCGATATTGAATAAAATATCGCTGTTCGGCGGGCTGGACGACGGCCAGCTCTACACGGTTTTCCGCCTGCTGGAAACCGAGCATTACAACAAGGGGGAGTTTGTCTTTCGGCAGGGCGACGCGCCCGACCATATCCGTATTATCGAAAAGGGGCGCATCCGGCTGGTTGAAAATGTGGACGGTACGCCGATGGAACTGGTGGAGTTCGGGCCGGGGGAATGTTTCGGCGAAACATCGATGCTGGCCATTCATCCGCATACCGCCCATGCGCTGGCGCTCGAAGACACGGAGCTGCTGGTGATTCCGCGGGAAAAACTGTACGGGCTGTATGATTCCGATCCCAAACTGTTCGGCCTGCTGATGATGAATATTGCGCGCGAGGCCAGCCGACGGCTGAACCGCACGGAAGAGGTCATGCTGCACTATGCGCTCGCAAGCAAACGCAGTGGCGACTAACCAACCCCGCTTGGTCTGCCGTTTAAAGCATTGCGGGATTCCTGCCTGAATCTATAATGGACACATTTAAGAAGGAGACTTTGATGAAGGCAGGGCTGGTACTCTCCATTTTAATCGGTGCGGTTTCCGTTTGGGCCGGCGGGCCGAAACAGGTTCTGATTGTTGCGGGTAAGGCCAGTCACGGCCCGGGGGAGCACGAGTTTCCGGCCGGGGCCGGGCTGCTGGCGAAAGCGCTGAATGAATCGGGGCTGGAGCTGAAGGCTTCGGTCGTGGCTGAACAGTGGCCCGACGCCGGGGCACTGGACGCGGTGGATGCGCTGGTCCTGTATTGCGACGGCAACGGAAAGCATGCGGCGCTGGGGCACGAGGCGGATCTGCTGCGGCTTTCCAATCGCGGGGCAGGGCTGGTGCTGCTGCATTATGCGGTCGACGGCACCGCCGGCCTGCTGGATGAAACGCTGATGATCACCGTGGGAGGTTATTATGATGATGAAGCATCGAGCAATCCGCTCTGGACCGTAAAAGACCCGTATCTGGCGGTGCATCCGGTCACCCGCGGCGTGGAGCCGTTCGAGCTGAAGGATGAGTGGTATTACAACATCAAGCTCGGCGACGTTACGCCCGTTCTGATGGCGCGTCCGCCGGAGGAAACGCGCGTGCATACGCTGGCGTGGACCTACGGCAAAAATGCGTTCGGTTTTACGGGCGGTCATTATCTCAGCAGCTGGGCCGAGCCGAACAGCCGTAAACTGGTCCTGAATGCCATTGCCTGGTCCGCCGGGCTTGAGGTTCCGGAGGCCGGCATTGAATCGGCGGAACCGATCGTTACGAAAAACCAGACCATCCTGCATGCGATCGCCAAAGGGGATGCAATGGATGTGAAAAACCATCTGCTGCTCGGCGCGGACGTAAACCAGAAAAACAAGCAGGGCTGGACGCCGCTCCATTTTGCAACGGTGCGTGGAAAAACCGAATGCGCAGAGGTGCTCGTGGCCAAGGGCGCGCGGCTGGATGAGCGTACCGGAACCGAAAAGACCGCCCTCCATTTTGCCGCCGACCGCGGGTTTTTGGAAATTGTCCGGCTGCTGGTCGAGAGCGGGGCGGATATCGGCGCGGTGGATAACGAAGGCTGGACGCCGCTGCATTATGCCGCGGAAAAAGATCGGGTCGCCGTGGCCGAATACCTGATCGAGCAGGGCGCGGATGTGAATGCCCTGAGTCTGCGCGGCGGCACTCCACTTATTGAGGCCGCGGCCTCCGCCGATTCGGGCATGGTCAACCTGCTGCTCGACAGCGGGGCCGACCCGTCCATCACCGCGACCAACGGTAAAACCGCCCTCGACTATGCCATCGAACTCAACAACGCGGCGGCTGAACAGATTTTGAAATAGTGCCGGCGAAGCAGGATGCTTCGTCTACTTTGCTGAACTTTCGAGCCCGGCCCTGATCTCTTCCTGCTCACACAGGCCGGTGGCGATTTCGCGGGCGACCCAGGCGATGAGTTTCATGTTGCTCCGGAAATAGCTGCGGGTCAGCCCGATGCGGTGCGAGGTCCGGGTGAGCCAGCTGTGCGGCCAGGCGTGCACATTGACGGAATAGACGATGCCCAGGTCGCCCAGATCGGTCACCTGCAGATGGATGATGACATCGTAGTAGCCGAAGGTGCGCTTGCCGCCGGCCCATACGATGTAGTCGAAGGCCCGGTCGTCGGTCTGTTTGCGGTAGAGTTCGACGAGGTCGGTGCGCCGGCCTTTTTCGTTGATGTAATAGTAGCGGTTTTCGCCGTTTCCAATGATTGGAAAGTCCACGGTGCCGTTATCCGAGATGGAGCGGGCGAATTCCTCCTGCACGGCGATGACCAGATCCGGGTTCTTCAGGACCGCGCAGGCGGTTTTAAACGAAACCGGCAGCACCTCGGAGGTGCCGAGCCGAATGCATTTGCGGTTCAGGATTGCCCGCGCCTCGGGATCGCTGACCAGGTCGGCGGTGTTGAGCGCAAAGCTGGTGAGCGCCAGGGAAAGGGTGATGCAAAGTAACGCGAGACATTTCATGCGCCCACGGTACAGGATACCCGATGCGGGATGCAAGGTGCGTCGTTCTGCGTCACGCAGGCCGCCCGCTGCGTTAAATACCGCCGCCGTTTTTGAAGTTGAGGTGCAGTCCGCACTCTTTATGTTCGGGGCTTTCCCACCACCAGCGGCCGGCGCGTTCATCCTCGCCTTCGCGGCAGGGACGGGTGCAGGGGGCGCAACCGATGGAGAGATAGCCTTCGTCGTAGAGCCGGTTGTGCGGCACCTTGTGCTCTTCGGCATAGAACCAGAGGTCGCCTTTGGACCAGTGAATCAGCGGGTTGATCTTGATGAGGCCCTCGTGCACCGGATCGGTTTCAATGAATTCCAGACCGCCGCGGGTTTCGCTCTGTTCCTTGCGGCGTCCGGTAATCCATGCGCTGTAGCCTTCGAGCGCGCGGCCCAGCGGCTCGACCTTGCGGATGCCGCAGCATTCCCGCCGGTTTTCCGTGCTCTCCTTGAAGGAGAACAGGCCTTTTTCCGTTTCCAGTTTTTCGACGGCTTCATGCTTCGGGAAAACCCATTCGACGTTGATGCCGTACTTGCGGCGGATGGCCTCGGCGCATTCGTAGGTTTCTTCCGGCAGGCGGCCGGTATCGATGGAAAAGACGCGCACCGGCTTGCCTACCTGATGCAGCATGTCGAGCAGCACGAGGCCGCCCACCTGAAAGCTGGTGGCCATGCAGATGTCTTCGCCAAAGTGGTCAATCGCCCGGGAGAGGACTTCGAGGGAGTCCTTGGGCTCAATGCCTTTAAATATATTACCTAGTTCATTCATTTTATTTTGGTCTCAGGTCTCAGGTCTCAGGTCTCAGGTCTTAAGGTCGAAGGTCAGAAAGTCGGGCAGGGTGACCTTAGACTTT
>JBFJYX010000210.1:0-5690 GCA_041622415.1 Pontiella sp. | reverse complement strand
CCTCTACGATTCGCTCATCGACAAGTCCCTGCTCGACGAACTGCCCTACGGCGCTCAGGCGATCGATGTGGGCAAACGCTGCGGCGCACACAGCAAAGAGCAGCACGAAACCACCCGGCTGATCTGCGAATGTGCGCGGAAGAGCAAACGCGTAGTGCGCCTCAAAGGCGGCGATCCCGGCATCTTCGGCCGCCTGGCCGAAGAGACCGAAGCGCTGGAAGAACTCCGCATTCCGTTCCGCGTCATTCCGGGCATCAGTGCCCTGCAGGCGGCGACCACCGGAACCGGCATGCTGCTGACCCGCCGCGATGTCTCCCGCGGCTTTGTGGCCCTCACCCCGCGCCTCAGCGGCGGCGGGCTGGCCCGCTGCGACGGCGAGATGAAAAACCAGCTGCCGGTGATCTACTACATGTCGATCCGCGCCATGGAACCGATTGCGCAGCAGCTGATCGAAGACGGGCGCGATCCGAAAACGCCCGCCGCGGTCATCTACAATGCCGGCGGCGAAGACGAACAGGTGTTTAAAACCACGCTGGAATTCCTGCCGGACCATGCCCGGAAACACTGCCTCAAGCAGCCGGGCCTCATTATGGTCGGCGAGACCACCCGCTACGGCTACAGGGAAAACCTCGGCGCCCTGCAGGGCAAACGCATCCTGCTGACCTGCTCCGAGGCCATCCAGCAGAAAGCCGTCGACCTGGTCCATGACCTCGGCGGCCATCCGGTTCAATATCCGCTGATTCGTCTCCAGTGCAGACGAAGCTTCCAGCTGCGTTGCGCAGAATACGACTGGCTCGTTGTAACCTCCCCCTCGTCCGTCCGCGCCTTCATGAAACTCGTCGACGATCAGAAAATCAGCTATCGCTCGATTCCGAAAATCATGGTCTGCGGACGCGGCACCGCCGCCGAGTTTGCCGAGTACGGCATTCAGGTTGACGCCTGGCCGGAAGGTAATTTCAGCGCCGAAGCCCTTAAAGCACTCGCCCGCGAAATCGTTAAACCCGGCGAAAAAATCCTGCGGGTCCGCTCCGATAAAGCCGGCCCCGATCTCGCGCAGAGTTTCCAATCATTGGAAGCCGAGGTGGAGGATGCCGTCATTTACGACAACGAGCAGATCACCCACGAAGAGCTTCCGCCCTTTGATGCCGTCTTTTTTGCCAGCGCGTCCGGCGTGGAATCGTTCATCGCCCAGTGGGGCGTCCAATCGTTGGAAAATAAAACCAGCGTCGTGATCGGAAAACCGACCGCGCAGGCGATGCAGCAGCACGGGCTAACCCCCGATGTCCTTTCCGGAATCTCCACGATTCCCGATGCGATCCGGGCGCTGGCCGCGCATTTCGTTTCGCGTACGCTCCATGGCTGACGGATTCATCCGATAGTAGTTCCGGAACACCGGCCGCTCACAGGCATAGGCCGCATCCATATCCTGGATGCGCATGAAGCACCACGGCGTGCTCAGGTTGTTGCCGTTCTTTGTAAACGCCAGGTCGCCGCAGATATACACCGCGGAATGCAGCGGACGCACGGCTGAACCGTCCTGCACCAGATACACAATGAGGTCGCCGTACCGAAGCTCCCCCGGCTTGACCTGCGTATAGTCCGCCGCAATCGCGTCCTCCAGCTTATCCGGGTTCAGCACGCGCCGCCCCCCGCCCTGCCGATGAAAATTCAGGGTGGTCCAGTGGCAGTCCTGGATTTTCCACAGCGTCGAATCCGCGTTGGGATATTTATACAGCAGCCGTTTCGGCAGGGCAGGAAGCAGGTGAATCAGATCAATACTGCCCCCGTAATCCGTGTGCGCCTCAATGATGGGCAGCAGCTGTTTTTCATTGCGGGTGCCGCCCAGGTAATGCGCCAGATGCCGCGCATCCGACTCCTGTCCGATGATGAGCTCAATCTTATACGTCTTCACCCGGAGCATGGCCCGGTACAGCCGAAACCGCTCCTCCGGGTTTTTGACGCGGCTGAGCAGCAGGGACCGGTCGGCCAGGCACAGCAGCCCCCCGCTGCGATAGTTGAGCTTTTCCAGCAGGGCGTAGGTGGAATCCGAAAGGTTCGCCTTGCCGAACCACTCCTGCAGCGTGGCCGCAGGATAGCGGCTCGCACTCGCCTGCTCATAGTTCCCGATATAATAGCCCAGATAATTATAGAGGCGCGTCCGGGCTTTTTTCGGCAGCGCGAAAATCTCCTCCTCATCGGGTTCCAGCACCGTCCCGTCAATCCCGGGATCCCGCTGAAGCTTTGCAATCAAACCCGCGCGCAGGCTCTCCGGCATCGTCACCGACTCCAGGAATGCGCGGGTCGCGGCAATATCCATGTTCGGAAAATACCACGGATTGCGCTTCGGAATCTCCCGCAGCATCGGCTCGAGCTCCAGCGGAACGGTCAACACCATCGGACTGATTTTATAATCGCCGTATATCTGCGCACGATCCTCCGGCCCGGCCGGTTCAATCGCCAGGGCCGACGCCGGCCCCGCCATCGAAATAAACAGGATAAACAGCAGAACCGGCACGTACACCGGCAAAATCTTCAGACGAACTCGCATTCCATTCTCCACACACTATCGGATCAGCAAACGCTCATTTACCCCAAAATATTGCCGCCAAAAAGCGTCATATATTTATTTCGATGAAATAGGGCATTTGTCCCGCGAATCCGCTACGTTCACGCCATGATTTCACTTGATCCAGTTCCGACGCCGCAGGCGGCCAGGCTGACCGACGAATTCTTCGAACCGGGCGGCCTGCTGGAACAGCATTGTGCCGCGGACAACATCCATTTTGAGCTCCGCCCCCAGCAGCAGAAAATGGCCCGGGCCATTGCGGATGCCGGCGGCTTCGGCCACCACCTGGCCGTCGAAGCCGGCACGGGCGTCGGCAAAAGTTTCGCCTATCTCGTACCGCAGATCCTGACCGCGCTCGAGCACGATACCCGCTGTGTCATCGCCACCTACACCATTACGCTGCAGGAGCAGCTGATGCATAAGGACATTCCCTTTGTGAAAAAAGTGCTCGGCCGCGATTTCAAGGCGGTGATGGTCAAGGGCCGCTCCAACTATCTCTGCCTCCTGCGCCTGCAGCGCGCCCGCCGCGCCAGCGGCGACCTGTTCGACGCCACACGCGAGCAGCAGCTGGATCAGATCTATGCCCGGGCCCAGGCCCGCACGCTGGGCGACGGCTCCTATCAGGAACTCGACGAACAGCCCGACCACGAAGTCTGGGGCACCATCTGCGCCGAAACCGGCAACTGCACCGGCAAACGCTGCCCCTTCTACAAAGAGTGCTATTACATCAATGCCCGACAGCAGATGATGGATGCGCAGGTGCTGGTCGTAAACCACTCCATGTTTTTTTCCGAACTCGCGCTCCGCGCCGAAGGCGCCGCAATTCTGCCGCCCTACGGCTATGTGGTGTTCGACGAAGCCCACCAGATGGAACAGGTGGCCTCATCCCATCTCGGCATCCGCCTCTCGCTCTACCAGGTCGAATACTGGCTCAACCGCATTCACAGCGAAAAACGCCGCGGCATTCTCTCCGTCCTCAAAGACGGCCGCGGAACCTTTATGGCCGACCAGGTGCGCGACGCCGCGGAACAGTTTTTCGAGGCGGTGAAAACCCACTTTAAACTCGGACCGCAGAAAACCCAGCAGCGGCTCTTTGAGCCCCCGCCGGTCACCACCGATCTCCCGCTCAAACTGACCAATCTGTGCACCCACCTGAAAGTGGTCACCCAGACCACCGATAACGAAGACCTGCAGGCCGAAATCAAATCGCTCCGCAACCGCGGACTGGAACTGCGCGACACCATTGAGTCCTTCCTCAAACAGTCGCTGCAGGGGCATGTCTACTGGGTCGAGGTCCAGGGCCGCCGCCGACTGCCGGTGCTCCATTCCGCGCCCATCGATGTCGGCCCCATTCTGCGCGAAATGCTGTTCGAGGAAATCCCCTGCGTCGTCATGACCAGCGCCACCCTGGCCGTCGGCAACAGCCTGGAATATTTCCGCCGGCGCGTGGGTGCGCACGACTGCGAAGAGCTGCGGGTCGGGTCGCCGTTTGATTATTCCCGCCAGATGCAGATTCAGATTCCCGTCAATATGCCGCCCCCGGCCGCGCCGGATTTTGAAGAAAAGGCCTCCGCAGCCATTAAATATTTTGTGGATGAATCCGCCGGCCGCGCCTTTGTGCTGTTCACCAATGCCCGCTTCATGAAAAAGGTGGCGGACGACCTCCGCTTCTGCTTCGAAGAGGACGGGTATGAGTTTCTGGTGCAGGGCACCGGTATGCCGCCCAAACGCATGCTGGAAAAATTCCGCAATCACGAGGCCGGCGTCCTGTTCGGGCTCGACCGCTTCTGGATGGGCGTGGATGTGCAGGGCGAGGCACTGAGTAATGTCGTGATCACCCGCCTGCCCTTCGCCGTGCCGGACCATCCGCTGATCGAAGCGCGGTTCGAAGCCATCGAGGCGCGCGGCGGAAATCCGTTCAAGGAATATTCGCTGCCCGAGGCCGTACTGAAATTCAGGCAGGGCGTGGGACGCCTGATTCGCAGTGCCAACGATTTCGGCACCGTGACCATTCTGGATTCCAGGGTCTGGAAACAGTGGTACGGGCGGCTCTTCCTGGATTCCATCGAAGAGTGCCCCGTCGAGCAGGTGGAAGTTCCAACCCTTGGAAACTAATCAAACGGCATGGTGATCGACTGATCAAACGGCGTGCCGTTCAGCGCCTCGGCTTCGAACAGCATCGCATCGCCCCGATCTTCAATCGGCTGCACCGGTTCAACCGGCAGTGCGGCGCTTTCCGCTTCCGGTGCAACGGCAGGCTGTGCCGGTGCGGCGAGCTGTTTTTTTTCGATGACCGGCTCCTGCAGCGACAGGAAGCCCTCCATCGGCTGTTCGCCGATCACGCCCGCCGGTTGCAGAACAGGTTCCGCCTCGGCCGCGGGATTCAGCACATAAAACAGCAGCACGCCGGCCGAAGAGGCCGCCACGAGGCTGACTAAGGTTAATTTTATCGCATTCATCACTCAACCGCAGCCGGGACCCTTCCCGACTCGCACCCTGAGATATAGCGTTTTTCATGCCGACCGTAAAGGTTTCATGAAAGCCGGCCGCAACAGATGCTATTCCACGGTTTCGGCCTGAATACGGATATACCCCTGCGATGCCAGCGGAATCGTTGCCTGCCAGGTTTCGGATTCATCGGTTTCGCCGATTTTCACCGTGCTTACCGCATTCGTATCCCATTCATCAAAAAGCAGCTGATTCCTGGCCGCCGCCTCGATGCCGATCTCGGGGCGGTTTTTGGCCACCGTATAGGTCAATGAGAATACGTCGTTCTCCGCATCAACCTCTTCGGTATACAGGTCGTCCGAGGAATACACCGTAAGCGCATCAAGCCCCGCGGCATATTTCCAGATATTGGCAATCCCGTCGCCGGCCGGATCATCGAGCAGACCCTGCTGTCCCGTCGGAATATCCTGAAGGGCCACCCAGGCGTTGTACGAAAAACCCGCCACCCATTCGATATCCCACAACGCCCCGAGCAGCTGTGCATCGATGGTATGGATTGCGGCAAAATAGTTCGGCTCCATGAAGGAGGTGAAATCGATGTCCGTATCCCAGTGACCCACACTGGAACCGCCGGAAAAGGTCGTGGGGGCATAGATCTCGATGCGCGCCCCGCCGT
>JBFJYX010000209.1:0-5743 GCA_041622415.1 Pontiella sp. | reverse complement strand
GGATCACCTTCCTCATCGCTGCCGGTCAGCGTAATATCCACCGGCGTGTCTTCCGGGGTTTCTACGCTCTGCGCAATGGCGGTCGGTATAGTGCTGACGCTGGCGCCACCCCGCAGCACTACTTTATCAATCGCCGCCGCAGTGCCCCATGGGGAGGTCGTCGACGGTCCCCAGGCATAGATACGGAATTCGGTCGCCGCGGAGATGGTCTCAACCGCCGTGCCGGCGAGATCGATGACAAAGCTGTCGTAGATTGAGGCGGCGTCACCCACCGTGGTTGCCATGACGGCACTTCCAATCATCGTGCCCGAACCGTCTGTTACGGCATATTCATCCACAGAACCGGAATTTCGCTTGATCGCTTTGAATGAAATGCTCGACAGGGTCAACGTCTGGCCATCGGCGGGGGTAACCGTGAACGACATATAATCGTCTCCGGCAACCGCAGCGGCAAAACTGGCCGTCGGCGCATCATCGACACCGATCGTAAGGGCACCCAATTCATCTACACGGCCAAAGGCGGCTCCCGTTCCATCCAGGCCACTGGTATCCCCAAAACCGGCACTGGGATTGAGATCCATGAGCGTCGTCATGGTTGTTGCGCTCACATTGGAGGAGAGCATCGACGGAGCCATCGGGTAGGAACTGGATGCATTGAAATCATATCCAACCAGCAAGTTGCCCTCGGCTTCAGCCGGAACCTCAAACGCTACAGCAGGAACGATGAAGCGGAAGCGCAGGTTGTCACCCGTTAACAAACCGGACGTGACATCGATTGCATTCTCACCGGTAATGCGCAGGCGCGTCCCGGTCGAAGGATGGTCAATGTAGTACCAGCCGTACTGGTATGCGGTCAGTTCCCATTTAACGCTGTCCCCCGCTGATCCGGCAGCGGCCAAGCCGACAGAAGAACCATCGCACGAAAGACGGCGGCCGGAGCTGAGGCCTTCAATATAAACGGCCCCGCCCGCCGCTTCCACCAGCATGAACTGCTCGTTCTGGTCTGTATTCAGAATATCGGCGGTCGTCACGGTGTTTGACGCCGGATCATCGATCAGGCGCAGGTAGATCCCTTTATTGTGAATGATATAGGGCTTATCATAAACGACCTCGTCAACGCCGTCCCAGCCGGCGAGCAACAGCCCGCATTCGGTCAGGTCTTCGTACCCCGGATCGGAGCTGTCGTTGCTGTAGTGCAGACAAAGCTTGGGTGAATTCATTTCGGTCGGCGACTGATTCGCCGCGCAGGCATCCGTCGTAGTCGGATCTCCGCCCGTTCCAAACTCAAAAATCGACCAGCCTTTGAGGTATTCCACGCCTTCGGCACGCCACATAAATTCCGCGAGCCAGTTGTAGACGTGGTTTCGACTCCATGAGGTCTTATCCCCGGCAAAGTCGCGAACAGCAAACTCGGTCAGCATGATATCCTTGCCGTATGCATTGTAGAGCGTCTGCATGCGGCTGAAGAGTGTCGAAGGGCTGCCGGTTTGCGCCCCCAGCGGCTCATACTCATGCATGCCCATGTAATCGGAATAGAGCCCCTGCTCCGCAGCCAGCGCTTCATACGTTTGGCGCCAGGTATTATTGAGGCCGTCCGGGGCGGGGCCTAAGAGCGGAAGGCGCATACGCTGCATGCGCGGCCACTGATACACCGCGGTTTCCGCCTCCATATTCGCCTGATCTTTATTGTCCGGCTCATTGAATCCCATGGCGACGGTGCAGTTGGCGCGCCCGTACCATCCCGGCTGATAAGGCAGGATGCCGGGCGTAGCGGAGCTCATGCTGCCGTTTTGCATCGGGTAATACTGGCCGTACTCCAGATCATTTTCATTCGACCAGGTCCAGCGGTAGGCCCAGCTGGCCCGGTACATAAAGCTGAAATGGAAGTGCGAGGCCTGCCCCTTTTTCGGGAAATGGGTTTCATAGTTAATTTTCCAATGTTTGGAAAACTCGGAGCCGTCGGCGACCTGCACCACGTTGGTGCCGTCCAGCCCGAGGACCCGCCCGCTCCAGGCATTTACAATTTTGACATGCTCGCCGTCACCCACATCTTCCAGCCTCCAGCGCTGATGCGGCATGCTGGAATAGTCACCCTCAACAATCGCCGCGCCTTCATTGGTCGATGCCAGCGAAACCTCGAAGCAGCGTTCGGTCTCTTTGCTGCGCAGGCGATACGTGTCCGTTCCAAGATTCAGCAGCACCTGGAACCAGGGCTCTTCAGCAGTCGTGAACGACCCGCTCGAGGACGTCGAAAGATTCTGCCCGGTCGAGCGGTTTTCGATGGTGTAATAGTCGTTTTCATAATCGAGGAAGCTCAACGCCGGCGGCGCTTCGTCGAGTGCATCGGTCCAGAGCGGATATTCGTCGCCGTCGTTTTCAGCGAAAACAACCAGTTCACGGATCACCGCCTGTTTGGAATCCGTCGTATAGACGCGGACTTTTGTGGCCGCGACCGCGGCATCAAACCAAAGGCTCAGGTTTTCGTTGGTATTGCCGGATACCGTGCCGCCGGAAAAAGCAACCCAGGCGGAGCCGTCATGATATTCCACCGTAAAGTCTTCCATGACGGTGGCGGGCTGCCCTTCAAAACCGGAATACAGATGGACGCCGCGGACCAGCTCGCTCTGCGGGAAATGCACCTGGAACTGGTGCGGCCCGGCAGCATTGGTGCTGGCCCACGCGGAGGAATCATCAACGTAGCCGTCGATTGCCAGCCCGGGATAGTTGACGCCGTCCACGGAGGAATAAGCAAACTGCCGCAGTTTGGCCACGTTCAGGTCCAGATCCATGCCGAACCGAACCGGAAGGCCGTCGGAGGTCGGCGGATAAAGCGCCAGCTCCCGAATGAGGGCGGTGGCATCGGTCGTATAGAGGCGGAACCGCTGCGCGGTAACCGGAGCGTCAAACGAGATGTTCTGCTCCCGCAGCCCAATCCCCGAAAAAGAGGTTCCCGCAATATCCACCCAGGCGGAACCGTTGTGATATTGCAAAACAAAGTCCGAGATGCCCCCGTTTGACGTGTCCCCGCTGTAGAGGTGAGCACTGCCGATTTCCATGGGCACCGCCAGTTCCACTTCAAACCAGTGCGGGCCGGTACTGTCGCTGACCCAGCGGTTATCCTGCGTCACAAATCCATCGTTACCATACTGCGCCGGAGTCGAACTGCTGTTGGCCGAATCGGCGGAACGGGTTTGGTATTTTGCCAGATTAAACACCGTGTCCGAGCTGTACACCGTTTCGGGCGGCTCCGGCGCTTCCGGAACGGAACCTTCGACCACAATTTGGTCCGTCCGCTGGGCATTGGAATATGAAGCCCCGCTGGCCCCCCACACATAAATACGAAACTCGACCGAATCCAATCCCTGGAAGGCCGTTCCAAACGATGAACCCGTGGATAAATCGATAAACGTACTCTCATAAGGCGTGAGACCCTCTGAGGTGGTGGTCGTCAGGCTGGCGGCCATCAGCGCATCCGCCGTGCTCCAGGCACTCGCATCGCCGTTTATTTTGGCACACACGTTCCACTCGTTCGCCACCCGGTCCATAAAGTTCGTTCGAATCGCTTTATCAATGGAGAATCCGGTCAGGTCAAGCGTTCCGGCTGCATCCGCCGTGATGATCAACGAGTAGTAGTCCCCGTCAGCAATCGCACCGGCGAGATCCGTTGCGGTACAACCTTCGCTTGTTGAACTGATGCATCCGGCGGCGGTCGAACCAAAAGCGGTTCCGCTGGCCGCGAATCCCGTATTGTCACCGATGGACGTAACGACAACATAATTATTCGCTGCTCCACCTGCGGCGGTAACCGCACCGGCGCCGGCTCCCGAAGCCACGGTCGTAGCGGATTTGCTGCTGCTGAAATCATAGCCGGCAATGATCGCCGCGTTTGCACCGCACGCGAGGCCCAGCCCCAAAAGCATTCCAATTGTTTTTTTCATCTCAAATCTCACTGTTTCCTCCGTGTCTCGGTGTCTCGGTGTTTTTTCACTTATAGAACTTGGGAGTGTACCACGTATTCATCATTTGTCATGGGGCGCAATCGCGCCATACCTGAAAGCAAAAGCACGGATAACACCTGTATATTTCTAAAACGGCATCTGCAGTCACCACATCCGTCTACCTTCTGAAATCAGTCGCCGGGACACGATGAACCCCATGACGCTTGCCGGACAGATACTCCCTCAGACCGTCCAAACCCTGGAAAATCCCACCGGCATGTTTCCAGGGATTGGAAAAAAGAGTCCTGACCGACCACCGCATGGGCCTGCGTTCCGGCAAAGCCGGCGCCGGCACGCCAGGCGTTGAATATACCATCTTCTGCATTCGGGGTATCCACTAATGAATTCGGGGAGACACAGGTCTCCCCGAATCACACATATTGAATCGCGAAACTAGTCTATGACGCTGGGACGGAAGAATTGCTTGTCTTTCGTAACGGCATTTGTGACCGAAATCAGACCGTCGATCCCTTCAATATTTTCAACGATGTTGCTCCAGGTTCCGAACTTAAGATCATCCGTGGCCTGCAGGCCGTAGGTGGTTCCCCAGGAGGTCATCCAGGACAGCACCATTTCCGTTCCTCCTGAAATCAGTTCCCCTTCAAAGTCCGGGATTTCAGAAACCTCGGTAAAATTCCGGTCGAAGGTCACGCCGGCAATGGAGGGATTCGCATCATTTACACCATACAGGGTAAACGTCCCTGAGGTTCCTTCCCCAAGCTCTACATCGAAGAAGAGCATGCCAATGCCTGCAGCGGGATCCGTTCCGGTAAGCATTTCCAATGAAGAAACAAGTTCCGTCGTAACCCCATCGCTGAACGATAACCGCACGCCCTCAGGATCCAGACCCGTGTTTTTTTCATTCCCACCGAGGACACCGAGGCGGAAACGAATCGCTTCGGAATTAGTCACCGAGAAGGTCAGCATCTGACGCTCTGTACCCACGTTAACGTTGTTCAGCAAATACCCGGCATAAACAAAGTCCGTACCGTTGGTGACGGCTGAGGGATCATCCAGCGGGCCCTGGCTGGTATTGTTGCGAATGAGGGTAATGGAGGCATCGGCTTCCAGTGTATCCAGGAACGTCGGCGTAGACTGCACATAAGTGCCCGGAGTTCCGTATTCTCCCGTAGAAGTAGAGGACGCACCGCCAAAAATGAGGTAACCATCCGTGCCGTATTTATGATCAACGGTTCCCACATCGAAACTTTTCACCACGTTGGTGGTGTAGAAGCTCGAGGCTTCCGTGCCGATAACATCATAGCCGGCGCCGTCCCCAACCGCACTGATGGATACATCAGCGGCAGCAAGCACCGTAATCGATACCGTGGCCGGATCGCTGACGGTAACGCCGTCGCTGACGGTAAACGTAAAGCTGTCCGGACCCTCATAACCATTCGCGGGCGTATAAATAACATTCGGAATAGAGTTGGTGTCCAACGTACCGTGGTTCGGGCCGGTGGCTATCGCAAAAGTCAGATCGCTGCCGATGCCGCTCAGCGTAATATCCAACGCGGTTTCCGCGATTGCGGTTACATCCTGCGGCAGTGCGGCCATTGGATTGGAAACGGCGGAGATCACGCCGTTGCTGTTGACGAAGTAGGCTTCGAAGTGCCCCGCACCAAGTTCGACGCCATCAACGTACACATCGCCCGCTTCGAAGATATCGTCCCAGGCGGTGAGGGAGTCGAGCGTTAACGAACCGGTCCAGTTGGTGGTGAAATTGATCGTGGAGGAATTACCAT
>JBFJYX010000208.1:0-5745 GCA_041622415.1 Pontiella sp. | reverse complement strand
TGCAATCCGGTCAGCACCGCGTACCTTCCCGATGGATGCATCCTGACGGTGGAAAAGGATCCGACCCGCATCAAGGTCTATGATGCCAACGGGGAAAATGCGAAGCAGATTGATGGCGTCGAAGAACTGGTGAAAGGCTGCAGCTTCATTCCTTCAGCGACGGACAGCCAAGGAAATATCTATCTCGCCGCCAACACCAAAGGCTATGTAGTCAAATGTTCAAAATAAGCTTCAGCCTGGCCGCAGGACTCATCCTGCTTTCGGGGTGCGCACACCACCGGGCGGAACCCCGAACACTGAAAATTGCAGTCAACGAAATCTACTGCACCGAAACGGCCTGCGCCTGTGTTCATGATGTTGCGTCAAGGAGCTATGACCCGTTCCTCAACCAACTGGCGGAGACCGGCATTCAGCTGGAGTTCACCTATTTTATCGAACCCTACCAGCTGGAGGAAGCCCTTCTTTCCGGTCAATATGACGGGGTTCTTTCCAAACCCTGGCTCGCCCTCCGGCTTCAGGAATCCGCCGGCGCTGATTTTGAGCGGGTGGCCGACCTTCTCGATCCCGGCAATAACGGCTGGCTTTCGGGCATCGTCATTGTTCCGGCCGACTCCGCCATCCAAAGCCTGGAAGAACTCACCGGTAAACGGGTGGTTATCGGTGAAGCTGAATCGTATGAAAAACATCAGGCCGCGCTGCGGCTTTTTGAAACCCGGAAGATTAAACCGACCGGCATTGAAACGCGTGCAAGCTGCGGAGAAAACATCGGCGAACTGCTGGATGGCCATGCCGATGCCGCCGTTATCAGCGATTATGCCCTGTCCGCCGACTGTGCCGTGGACTTTGCCAATCCCGAGGACTTCCGAACCCTGGAACATACTGAAAAAATTCCGCTGACCTCCCTGATGATTAATCGGAATAAAGTGAGCGGCAGGCAGGTGCAGCAATTGAAAAAAAGCCTGCTCACTCTGTCCGGAAACCCGGCTGATGAAGCCCTCCTGAGCAAAGGTTTCATTGCGCCGGTTCCCTGGAATCCGCCGGAACTGAAGGAGACCCCATGAGTACCCGCAGAAATTATCTCCGCCGAGGCGGACAGGTTCTTGGCGCAGCGATTCTGGGCGGGGCTGCCTGGCGCTCTTTTTCCCCGCCGTCGGAAAGTGCCGAATTCATTTCCCAGGCCCGGCGCTTTGCATGGCAGATCGATCCGGACAAATGCCTCCATTGCGGCATCTGCGAAACGGCCTGTGTCCGCAAACCCTCGGCCGTCAAAGCCCTCAACGATCCAAAAAAATGCTCGAACTGTGTCGTCTGCTACGGACACATCACCGACCCCCATATTGAATCGACCAAAATCGATGCGGAAGGCGAGCGGGTCTGCCCGGTCGATGCCGTGACGCGTATCAATTTCAGCGGCGGCCCGGACGGAATGTTTCTTTATGCCCAGGATCCCAGGCGCTGCACGGCCTGCGGACGCTGCGCGAAACGGTGCAATGATCATGGTACGGAATCCATGTTTCTCGCCATTCGCCCCGATCTCTGCCTGGGGTGCAATGAATGCGCCATTGCGGTTGCCTGTCCGCATCAGGCCATCGAACGAATCCCCCGGGAGTCCGTCGATGACTACCGCGGCGACTACTGGTTTGATTCAACCTTCATGATGGGAGAAGGCGCTTGATTCGCCTGTTGCTCATTCTGCTGTTCGCACTGGCCCCTTTCCTGTCCGCACGCGGCCAGGATTCCGAGGAGTGCTACCGGCCGCCCACCCAGGAGCTGGCGGACTATAAGGAAACCTATGTCCCGCAGGAATTCCATTTCGAGTCCTTCAACTGGGAAATCGCCGACGTCGTCATGCTGGCCGTTTTTCTCGGTCTGGCCAGCCTGCTGTCCGTCCGGCATTTCCAACGCTACTGGTTCACCGGCCTGGTCAGCATCGCCCTGCTCTATTTCGGCCTGATTCGCGGCGGCTGCATTTGCCCGGTCGGAGCAACCACCAACTTTGCCCTGGGACTCGCCGCACCGGAACTGATCGGAAAACTGGTGGCGATTCTATTTCTGCTGCCGCTGATCACGGCCTTTTTTTTCGGGCGTGTGTTCTGCTCTTCGGCCTGCCCGCTGGGTGCCGTCCAGCACCTGCTTTCGCGTAAAAAGGCCATCCAGCTTCCCCGCTGGATGAACAACACTCTCCGGCTGATTCCGGTTTTCCTTTTAATCGCAACCATCTGGGGCGCCCTGCGCAGCGGCATCTTCCTGGCCTGCAAACTCGATGTTTATAAACCCGCCTTTTTTACCGGCCACGCCTGGTTCGGCCAACTGAGCGATCTGGTCCGGGACAATACCGTGGAACCCGGCATCCTGATCGTGGGCGATCTGGTTTCATGGCTCACCCTCTCAGCCGTACTGATTCTGGGCATCTTCGTGCCGCGGCCGTTCTGCAGGTTTGCCTGTCCCTACAGCGTCCTGCTCGGGTTCTTTTCTAAAATCGGACTGCGCAAACGGCACATCGATGCCGAGAGCTGCTTTTCCTGTGTGATGTGCACGAAGTCCTGCCCCGTACAGGCCATTACCGCCGATGAGCATAAACAGAACATCAAAGTATCCGATTTCCACTGCGTTCAATGCGGCCGCTGTGACGCCACGTGCACGTCAGACTCGTTCCAGAGTCCGTCCCCCTTCCCGGACAGCCGTTTTCCAAACATTGGAAAAAATTAATCCCGCGTCCCGTTTCACTGCCTTCCGTCCGTTGTGGAGACCTTGTGTAAATATACACCCGGTCCAAGCTGCACGACTCCCCGTCACCCCCCACGCCCCCTGTAAATAAAGGGGCAGAAAAAGATGCACATCGTGATCACATTACACCTATACATTACTATATTATATTATTCTGTTATTTGCTTTTATTTTCTCTTGCATCTCTGTATTTTAGTAAACATGAAACCATGCAACCTCGAGATCTTTGAGCGGCAGGCGGAGTTATACCAGACCATGGCCAATGCCAAACGGCTGGCGATTGTAGAACTCTTAAGCCGGGGCGAACGTTGCGTCGGCGCCATTGCCGAAGCCCTCGATTCCTCCGTCAGTGCGGTCAGCCAGCACCTGAGGAACATGAAAAACAAAAACATCGTCATCACCCGCAAAGATGCCCAGACCGTCTACTACCGCCTCAAGAACCCCAAGATTGTTGAAGGCTGCGTACTGGTCCGCGAAATCCTGCTGGAGGAGATGGAACTGCAGGGGCGCAAAGCCCGCGATTACGACGAAGATACCGTTTGAACAAACCAACCCCAAATGCTGGAGAGAGTATGAGCGAAGAACAAACCAACCTGGAAGAAATGGTCAAACAACTGACCGCTCGCGTTGAAGAACTCGAGGAAAATGCACCTGATGACAGCCTGACCCTCGGGGTCATGAGCGGAGATCTCGACTATACGATTGCCGCCTTCATCATCGCCCTCGGAGCAGCGGCCTACGACATGAAGGTCGACCTCTTCTTTACCTTCTGGTCGTTGTCCGCCCTGCGGGATCCGAAGAAAAAACCCTCCAAGGATTTCCTCGGAAAAATGTTCGGCGCCATGCTGCCGTCGAGCTCGAAAAAACTGCCGCTTTCCAAAATGCAGATGATGGGCATGGGCCCGCCGATGATCCGCTCGGTGATGAAAATGCATAATGCCAAATCGCTCGAAGAGCTGCTGGCCGATGCCGCGGAATTCGGCATTAACATTCATGTCTGTGAAATGTCCATGGGCGTGATGGGCATCAAAAAAGAGGAGCTCATCGACTACCCGCACATGGACTTTGTCGGCGTCGGCACCTTTGTCGACATGTTCCAGAATTCCAAGCAGTGCTGGTTCATGTAATCCCCGCGAACCGTTTCCAACTTAAACTCAACACAGGAGAAAACAATGAGTGAAGAACTGAAAGCCCTTGAAGTCGCCCGCGAAGTGGATGCCCGCGGCACCGCCTGCCCCGGCCCGCTGCTGGAAGCCAAACGCGCGATTGCCGACTGCCCGACCGGAGGCGTGATGTGCATCCTTTCCTCGGATGAAGGCACCATCATTGATGTGCAGCGCTGGAGCAAAAAGATGAAACACGAGTATCTCGGCGACTATGAAGACGACGGATACTGGCGCGTCTTCATGAAAAAAACCAGCTGATGACCTGCCACGGAGTACCGCCCGCCGGTACTCCGCAATAAACCCTCCCCATCCCCGACCGGAGCGCTGCAACGATGAAAAGCAACGAACCCCAACCTAAAATCCTGGTCTTCTCGACCAACAGTATATCGGATCCCGGCATCGATCTGGCCGGCAGTGCGCACATGCACTATTCCACAGCGGTTCAGGTGATTCCCCTGCCCTGTTCCAGCGGCGTTAAACCTTCATGGATTCTCCATGCCATCCAGCAGGGTTTCGACGGGGTATTCGTTGCGGGCTGCGGCGGTGACTGCGCCTTCCTGGCCGACTGCACCCCCCGCACAAGCGCCCTGATTAAACAGGCCCAGGAGCTGATGAAAGAAAACGAGATCAGCCCGAAGCGCCTCAAGATGTCGGGTCTCTGCTCCGTCTGCGCCGATAACTTTGTGGCGCACATGAACAATTTCCAGAATGAACTCAGAAAGCTGGCTGAAAATGAGTGATCAAAACAACATGGATTACGACGTCATGGTCGTCGGTGCAGGCACCGCCGGAATGGAAGCCGCCCTCTCCCTCGGCGATATGGGCTTCCAGGTCCTTCTCGTTGAAAAACAACCCAGTATCGGCGGGCGGACCATCCTGCTCTCCAAAGTATTTCCCACGCTGGACTGCGCCAGCTGCATCTCCACACCGAAGATGGCCTCCAGTGCGCATCACCCCAACATCACCCTGATGACCTACAGCGAAGTGGATGGCGTGACCAAGAATGCCGACGGCTCGTTCCACGTCAAAATGCACAAGAAACCGACCTACGTCGACCAGACCACCTGCACCGGGTGCGGTCAGTGCGAAAGCGTTTGCACGGTTCCGATTCCGGATGAATATAACTATAATCTGGTTGCGCGCCGCGCAGCCCACATCCCCTTTCCGCAGGCCGTTCCGAAAAAAGCCGTCATCAGCCGCGGCGGACAGGCGCCCTGCATGCATACCTGCCCCGCCGGAGTAAAACCCAGCGGCTTTGTCTCGCTGGTCCGCGCCGGAAAATATGAAGAAGGGTTCAACCTTCACCTGGCCGATGCCCCGCTGGTGGGCAGTCTCAGCCGCGCCTGCTATGCGCCGTGCGAAGGTGAATGCACGCGCGACGAAATGGAGGGCTCCGTCAATATTCGCGCCATTAAACGGTTCATGGTCGACTGGTATTACGAGCGCCATCCGGAACCGGAATATGGACCGGTTGAAACGCAGCTCGATTCCAAAGTCGCAATCGTCGGCTCCGGACCCGGCGGCCTGACCGCGGCATTCCACCTGGCCAAAGCGGGGCATCAGGTAACCGTCTTCGAAGCCGAATCGCATGCGGGCGGTATGCTGCGCCACGGGATGCCCGCTTACCGCATGCCGAATGAACTGCTCGACCGCGACATCAAAAACATCACGGCCCTGGGCGTTGAAATTAAAACCGGCACACGGGTGGAGAGCATTGCTTCGCTTAAGCAACAGGGCTTCGACGCGGTCTTTGTCGGCGTCGGCAACCAGAATCCCCGCATTATCCCCATCACCGGAAACGATCTGACCGACGTGACCGACTGCATGGAGTTCCTGAAAAAAACCAACACCG
>JBFJYX010000207.1:0-5783 GCA_041622415.1 Pontiella sp. | reverse complement strand
TTGTAATCGATCGCGTCCGTCGGGCCGAGCCACAGGTCCCAGTCCAGGCTGTCCGGAACGGTTTCCTTCGACGGGGGCAGCCGGTCCGGGCGTTGGAAATAGCGGCTGCCCCATTGAGGGCCGGAGATAAAACTATGGGCTTCGGTGATCTGCCCGAAGATTCCGTAATCGTACCATTCTTTGAGCTGCCGGATGCCGTTGAAGGTATGTCCCTGGTTGCCCATATTGGTCAGGACTTTGTATTTATCCTTGGCCTTTTTCAGGGTGCGGGCCTGCCAGATATCGTGGACCAGCGGTTTCTGCGTGAAGACATGAATGCCGCGCTCCATGGCGGCCAGGGTCGCGGCAAAGTGGGTGTGGTCGGGCGTGTTGACGCAGACCATATCGATCTCGTTGCCCATTTTATCCAGCATAACGCGGAAGTCGGCGAAGGTTGCGGCATCATTGATTTCCGGATAACGCTTCGCAAAGCGGCCGAAATGATTTTGATCCACGTCACAGAGGGCCACGAGATTCTCGCCCTGTGCCCCGCTGAAAGCCTGCTGGGCAACGCCGCTGCACCCGATCATTGCGACATTCACTTTGCTGTTGGCCGAAGGCCCCGGTTTGCCGATGCTGAACATGGGGATGGTGGTGGAGGCTGCGGCCGCAACCTGAAATGTACGCCGGTTCATTTTTTTCATATACTCTCCTATGCTCATTCGACGCCGTTTTACGGCGGAACTGGACACGGGGAGTGCAGGGATCAGCGAACCCGGGTTATGTTTTGATTGAGCTTGCCAAGCGTGATGGTTCGCGAGGCGCCGGATTGTATCCATTTTCCGATGAGCTCAATCTGCCAGGGGGCCAGGGGTTTTTCACCGGCCGGAGGCATGATGCCTTTGGAAGAGGGATCGAGCGTGATCCGGTAGTGCACCTCGCTGTCTTCCAGGTTGCCGGGCTCGATGCCGGGCATCCCGCCGTCGCCTCCTTCGAGTATCTTTTCGAACGCATCCATGCGGAATCCGCCCTTGGCTTTGGCCACGCTGTGGCAGGCATAGCAGTGGTCGCGGAATATCGGCTCAATCAGGGCGGCATACGCCAGCGAATCTTCCGTGACGGGTTCGGGCGGTACCGGCGGTGGAGCAAACTTTTCGGTCAGGAATGCTTCGCCGTGCACGAGCGTTGCACCCTGATGGCTGCCGAACGCCAGCGTGCAGAGTGCGGCAAAGAGGGTGACAAAATAGATTCCGCCCAGAGCTCCGCTGCGGCTTTGCTGATAAAGCATTTTCAGAATGAACACGAAGATCGCCAGGATGGTCGCTGCGATGCAGCTCCACATATGCTTCACCACCAGCGCGCCGGAGAAGCCGTCGTGGGCCGCCAGCAGAATGCCGAGGATGCAGGCGGAGATGGCACTCAGCACCGCAAGGCCGATCAGCGGAAGTGCCGCGGGCCGCAGGCGTTTGAAAATTTCGAACAGCGGAATCAGCGGGAACAGGGCGGCGGGGAAATGCAGGACGAGCAGGTGAAACCGGCCGATGCCGGCGAGGGTGTCCGGTCCGGTCTGTCCGGAGGGCGGAAAAAAGAAGGGCAGAAAAAGCAGGATGAGCGAAACCGCGATCCCGCCCGCCAGGGTAAAGGCCCAGGTGGTCCGGCTGCCTGAAGGTTTATCCGTATTGTGCTCCGTATTCATAAGCTGCCGTTCGGGGTTGATTGCATTCATCTCTGCCATTTGTGCAATCGGCGGTTCAACGTTTTTTAATAACTAATCGGTGGACGCTGCGGCTCCCGGGCAGGCCGGAGCGGAACAAGGTGCAAATTATGGTTCTGTGCGTCGTGCGGAAACGATAGGTTTTGAGATGGAAAACGTTATGCGTCATTCAATCGAAATAGCCCTGGCCATGGATTATGCCAACCCGTTTGTCCGCCGCGTGGCGGAGGGGGTGGCCCGTTACGGCTTCCGCAACGGAAGCTGGCGCTTCTATGCGCCGCACGGGGCCCCGGAGGTGTCGCCCGCCGAGCTCAGGGGTTGGAAAGGCGGCGGCGTGATCGGCATGCTCGATGACCGGGCGCTTTCCAATCTTTGGAAACGCGGCATTCCCGCCGTTAATATTTTCGGGCGGTTCGAAAAACTGCCGGCGGCTTCGGTGGTGATCGATAACTACGCCATCGGAAAAATGGCGGCGGAATATTTTATCCACAAGGGTATTCGGCGCTATGCGATTACCGGCCGGAAGGTGCTGGGCGATGCCACGCTCAAATATGAGGGCTATCTCAGCACGCTGGCGAAGCACGGTTTCCAATGTCTGGAACTGAAGTCGCGGCAGGCCATTGAGCATATCGGGGCGGAGTTCCAGGCCTTGGAAGGCGAGGGGCCGATCGGTGTGCTGGCGACGGAGGACCCGGTGGGGCGCAGGGTGATTGAAGCGTGTCAGGATCACGGACTGCGGGTGCCCGAAGAGGTCTCCGTGCTGGGTATTAACAATGACCGTTTTGCCTGCGAGATGCTGCATCCGCAGATGTCGAGTATCGAACTCGGGGCCGAGCGCGTGGGATGGCAGGCGGCAAAAATGCTCGATGAGCTGATGCAGGGCGGGGCGCTGCCGAAGCAGCCGATCCGTATTCTGCCGGATCGCATCGTGGAGCGCCATTCAACCGATCTGATTGCGGTGGGCGATCCGGTCGTCGGCGACGCGCTTCGGTTTATCCGCGAAAACGCGCACCGGCCGATTCTGGTCGACGATGTCGCGCGCGCGGCGCATGTGGCGCGGCGAACCCTGGAAAATAAATTCCGATCCCTGCTCTCCGCCTCGGTTCACGATTCCATCCGCCGGGAGCGGATGGCCCGGGCCTGCCGGCTTTTGAAGGAAACCGATATGCTGATCGAAGAACTGGCTGAATCCTGCGGCTATTCCACCCGCGAGCGCTTCAATCAGGCCTTCCGCAAAGAAACCGGAACCACGCCGTCGCGCTACCGCAAAAAGTTCCGCTTCGCCGAATAATCCGCCTCCGTCGGTAAAAAGTATATCGTCTGTGACCCCCGATCGTGGGAGTCAGACGATATACTTTGCGGAAGCGGGTGTGCGCAAAATGGCCGTATAAATGCGTGAAATGCGTATTTACCTTTCGGGGCGAACCGGTAGAGTGTCCGGCCTAACTTTAACTGTGGAGAGCTGTTATGAGTCCTATTGAACTGAAGCCGGCCGAAGAGTGCCGCTATGATATCCTTTCTCTGGGCGAAGTGATGCTTCGTCTCGATCCCGGCGAGGGCCGGATCCGCACCGCCCGTTCCTTCCAGGCCTGGGAAGGCGGGGGTGAATATAATGTGGCCCGCGGCCTGCGACGCTGTTTCGGCCAGCGTGCCGCGGTGGTGACCGCGTTTGCCAAAAACGAAGTCGGCCTGCTGATGGAGGATTTTATCCTGCAGGGCGGCGTTGATACTTCGCTGATCAAATGGGCGGATTACGACGGAATCGGCCGTACGGTGCGTAACGGCATGAACTTTACGGAACGCGGGTTCGGTATCCGCGGTGCGGTGGGCTGCTCGGACCGCGGGAACACGGCGGCTTCGCAGCTGAAAGCCGGCGATATTGACTGGGACCATATTTTCGGCACGCTGGGGGTTCGCTGGTTCCACACCGGCGGTATTTTTGCGGCGCTTTCTGAAACCACCGGTGAAGTGGTGATTGAAGCGGCCAAAACCGCCAAGAAATACGGCACGATTGTTTCGTATGACCTCAACTACCGTCCGTCGCTCTGGAAAGGGTTCGGCGGCATCGAGAAATGCCGCGAAATCAACCGCGAGATCGCGAAGTATGTCGATGTGATGATCGGCAACGAAGAGGACTTTACGGCCTGTCTCGGCTTTGAGATTGAAGGGGCGGATGAAAACCTGACGGATCTCGAAGTGGATGCCTTCAAGAAAATGATCGCTAAAGCAGTTGCCGAGTTCCCGAATTTCAAGGCGACGGCCACCACCATGCGCGGTGTGAAGACGGCGACGGTGAATGACTGGGGCGCGATGTGCTGGGTGAACGGCGAGTTCTACACGGCGACGCATCGTCCGGAACTGGAGATCATGGACCGGGTCGGCGGCGGCGACAGTTTTGCGTCGGGCTTTATTTACGGGCTGATGATTCTGCAGGATGCGGAAAAGGCTATCGAGTACGGGGCGGCGCACGGTGCGCTGGCCATGACCACGCCGGGTGACACCACGATGGCGTCATTGGCGGAAGTGGAAAAAATTGTTGCCGGTGCCGGTGCGCGGGTGGATCGATAAATCCGGTCGAATGTCGGATGGTCAAGGGTCGAATGTCCGGGCAGGATGACCTTTGACTTTAGACCTTCCGACCTTCTGACCTCCGAAGGAGAAAAAAATGCTGAATGAACTTTTAAAACGGCCGGTGATTCCGGTGATTGTGATTGATGATGCCCAGGATGCTGTGCCGCTGGCGGAAGCGCTGCTGGCCGGGGGTATGGATGTGATTGAAGTGACGTGCCGTACCGCGGCCGCACCCGAAGCGTTGGCGCGCATCAAGAATGCGTTTCCGGATATGCTGCTGGGTGCGGGGACGGTAGTCACGCCGGACCAGGCGAAGATGTGTATCGATACGGGCGTCAGCTTCGGCCTGGCGCCGGGACTGAATCCGGACACCGTGGAATTTTTCCAGGAAAACGACACGCTGTTTATTCCGGGCGTGATGACGCCTTCCGAAATCGAGGCGGGTCTGGCGATGGGCTGCAAGATGCTGAAGTTTTTCCCGGCCGGTGCGGCGGGCGGCGTGAATATGCTGAAAAACCTGGCGGCTCCGTATGCGCCGCTCGGCGTGCGCTTCTGTCCGACCGGCGGCCTGAACCTCGACAACATGAACGATTATCTGTCGCTGCCGGTGGTAAGTGCGATCGGCGGTTCCTGGCTCGCGACCAAGCAGCAGATTGCGGACAAGCAGTGGGATTTGATCACGGCGCAGGTTAAAGAAGCGCTGGCCAAAGCGGCTGAAGTCGCCTAGTCCGTTGTGATAGATAAAGCCTGTAATGGGCTTTGTGAAAAACCGTCGATCGCATTTCAGCGTTCGGCGGTTTTCTGGTTATAGATTCGGCGACTGAATATTGGGATTAACCGCGAAAGAACGCAAAGGAACACAAAGCTGCCTATCCCCCTGTTTTTTCTGCATTCCTTCGCGGTTATAAACAAATCCGTTCAGTCACAATATTTAACTGCCGGAGCAATAACCGGGTGTTGCCGCGGCCTTAATCAAAGGCGCTCATGAGGCCCTGCAGGGCTTCTTTCACATCGGCGAGTTCTTTGCGGAGGTCGGCGATTTCATTTTCCAGGGTCTGGATCCGTCCTTCGCTTTCGGGTTCGATGCTTCCCGACATGGAAAGCTCGGCGGTTGTTGCTTTGGTTTCGGGATGCTCGCCGAACAGGTGGACCCAGCGTCGTTCGCGTTTGCCGGGTTCCCGTTCCATCTGAAAGACAAACGGGCCGCCTTCGCAGGTTTCGAGTCCGTGCAGGATTTCCTCCACCTCGGCCGCGTCGGCGAGCGGATGCAGGCGCGAGGCGCGGGCGCGGAGATCGCCGGGGGTCTGGGGGCCGCGGATCAGCAGCTCGCAGATGATGGCCATTTTAGCCGGCGAAAAGTTCCAATGGTCGGAAAAGCAGTGGCGGTATTTCATGACCCGGCTGCCCGAGGAGGAGACCTCGACGGCGAGCTGATGTTGAGTGCGCAGGTTGTAGAGGGTCTGTTCGACGGCGGCGGTATCCAGGGCCATGACCGGGTTGCGGTTGTTCTTCTGGTTGC
>JBFJYX010000206.1:0-5829 GCA_041622415.1 Pontiella sp. | reverse complement strand
CGGGCACCGGTAAGGATCAGCTCAGAGCGGCTGACCGGCAACGGCGGCAGGAGCTCGATCGGTCCGTGATGGTATACATCAATCATGGCATTTCTCCGTATGACGGCCGGCATGCCCGACCGCCTATACGGTCTATACTGCTGCACCGGCGGATCTGCAAGGAGAGATACGGAACAAAAAGAAACCGGGACTGAATGCTAATTAAAGCTGTTCGGCGGTCCGACGACCAGCAGGGAGCGCGGGACGGCGACGTCGAACGTGATGGTGCTGCCGTCGTCGTTATAACGCTTCATCATGAGGGTGGGCTCGGTGCCGACCTGTCCGCGCAGGTGCCGGACGATCTGCTGTACCGGCATGCCGTCAAAATTGACGGTGGTGCCGTCGGGCTGAACCATGCCCGAAATATAGTCGCCGGCGGCCACCATTCCGGTGGCTTCGACCGCACTCATAATGGTGGTTTCGCGGATCAGGGGCAGGCCGGTGCTGTCGACCTCGATGCGCGCCCCGATGCCAACGAGGGCATTACGGTTGATAGCTTCGAGCGCGGCGCGCTGCTCTTCGGCGGTTTCGAGGGTGGAAACCCAGTCGAGCGTGGCCAGGGTGTCCACGCGGATATGCCGCGCGATGGCGTTGATCAGGCTCTGCCGTCTGCGGGGATCTGTTTCGCCGGCCAGTCGGTCGACCAGATTGTTGAACTGCCGCTCCTGCTGTTTCCAGTATCGGGCATAGTCCGGCCTGGGCGGCTGGATCTGCTGGTCTTCTTTCTGGACCAGCTGGGGTTTCGGCTGCGGTTCGGGCTCGGGAGCGGCTTCGGCCTCCGGCGCGGGCGGCGTCTGGAGCCGGACCAGCTGCGGGTCCGGTTCCGGGGATTCGGGACGCGCGGTTGCGGCGGGAATGTTTGCCATGACCGCCGGTGGAAGTTCGACGGCCGGTTTTTCGCGCAATACGAGCACCCCCGCGGCAATCAGCGCGGCCAGCAAACCTGCGGCTATGAGGGGGATTTTCATCAGCTTCTCCGTCGAACAAATGGGGTATAGCACAGGGGGGGCGAAAACAAAAGATTCAAGTCGGCCGGGGCGGACGGCCGGAATTTTCCGGCTCTTGTAAATATATCCGGTCAGGAGGGTCTGAAATGGAGCGGCCCTGTTATCTGAATATCCATGGAGAACCCTCTGAGGTCAGCTCCAACCGTATGGAAGCCGCCCCGGTTTCTCCTAGGGTTCCAGCGGCGGCCAGGTTCCGTTCTTTTTAATATACTGTTCGATGGCCCGGCTCTTGTAATTCATGCCTTCATAACGTGCTTTGACGCTGGAGTGAACGGTGGTCGGCATGACATCGGCGGAGTCAATGTAGCGTTTGAAATCGCCCAGCAGTTTGAACATGCCTTTGTATTCATTGTGCTGCTTAGCGCAGGGATTGAGCTGTACGGATTTCATGTAGGGATCGAAAGCAAGTTCATGCTTTTCGGCTTCGCCGAGCATCCACATGAACGGGATGTCGGCCAGCAGGGTTCCGTCCGCATCCGGGCGGTACCCGCCGCCGATGTCGGCATGCACGCCGGCAAACCAGACCTGTTTCAGGTCCACGCCGGGTTTGGGATCCCACATGGTCGGTTTAAAATCGTCCCGGAGTTTATCCAGCGCCAGGGCATGCCGGGCGACGGTCATATTGCTGCCGAGTTTCCGGTCGTAAAACAGGTGTTTGTTTTTGATTAAACCGAAGATGGAAATCGGCAGGCCCATCGCGCCCACTGTATCCCAGACGCCGACGAATTTTATTTTGACCTCCTGCTGCACGGCATAGTTTGCGCGCCACTCGTACGAATGCGCACTGCCGGGGGTGTGTTTTTTGGTTTTGTAGAGGTCGAAGGCCTCTTCGACCATGCCGCCGAGCTCGCCGCGCAGAATGCTGCAGTTGTTGAGCATGCCGCAAAGGCTGCGGACCGTATAGGCTCCCCGGCTGAAGCCGAACAGGTAAATCTCATCGCCGGGATCATAGTTGTGCACCAGAAAGCGGTAGCCATCCATCACGTTTTTTTCGAGGCCCTCGCCAAAGCCGCCTCCACTGAGTTTGTCATGATATGAGCCGATGCCCCAGTCGTAGAAAACCACCTGCTTGACTCCGTTGTCGTCATGCGGGGCGATCCCCCGAGCAAAGCGCAGCACGTGGGTTGCGCAGTCATTTTTACCGATGCGTTCGGGGCGGTTCCAGGTTCCGTCTGAACAAATCACAATCCGTTTCATCATCTGCCTCCCGTTGGTTGTATCATCCTTGAACGGAAGCGAGTATGTGCAGGCTGTCTTGTTAAGACAAGATGTAGGTAGTATTAATAAGGCCCGGATATTAGAAACAAGAGACATTCATCCTTGAGGTCATTCCCCCGATGGCAACGTCGGCCTGTCTTTCCGCCGGTTCGGAAATGGAAGGTTGCGGTGCGGGCAGAAAAAAGGCGTTTCCAGAGATTGGAAACGCCGGTCTGGCAGGGATTATGCCGGTTGGATCAGTCCTGCCGGTAGTGCATGGATTTGAAGGCTTCGCCGAACATTTTACCTTTATGAACGAGAGTCTCCAAAAGGGATTCCGCGGCGGTCACGTTGTCCATGTCCTTCAGCTCGCCGGCATCGAGGAAATAGCCGTGGCAGCTGGTGCAAACTTCAAACTGCAGGGCCGGATCCTCGCGGTCGGTTGCGGTCTGCATTTCGATGCTGCACTTGGGACATTTGATATCGCGGATTTTATCCATTTTAATGCCCTTGAGTACATTGCCGGTATCCACCGTGCGCACGTCAACGGTTTCCAGCATGTCTTCCGCCTCAAAGAGATCGAACCACATGCCGCCGCATCCCCGGCAGCGATCGATGGTAATTCCGTTTTCGGTCACCTCATCCATAATCTCAGCACACTTCGGGCAATTCATAAAAACTCTCCTGATTAGTTAGAAGACCAAGATAAAGAGCCGGACCGAAATGAGCCAACTCTTTATCGTGAATTCTTATTTCCCTTTCAGGATGTCAGCGAAGAAGTTGTTGCCTTTGTCGTCGACGAGGATGATGGCCGGGAAGTCGACCACGTCGATTTTGCGGACGGCTTCCATGCCGAGCTCTTCCATGTCGACGATTTCGACTTTCTTGATGTTCTTTTCGGCGAGCAGGGCGGCCGGACCGCCGACGGAGCCGAGGTAGAACCCGCCGTACTTCTGGCATGCGTCGGTCACTTCCTGCGCGCGGTTGCCCTTGGCGAGCATGATCATCGAACCGCCGTGCGACTGGAATTCCATCACGTAGGGATCCATGCGCTGTGCGGTGGTGGGACCGAACGAGCCGGAGGGTTTGCCGGCCGGGGTTTTGGCCGGGCCGGCGTAGTAGACCGGGTGGTTTTTAAAGTATTCCGGCATGGGCTCGCCGGCATCGAGCTTCTCTTTGATTTTGGCGTGGGCGATATCGCGCGCCACAATCAGGGTGCCGTTGAGGCGCAGGCGGGTGAGCACCGGATAGGTTGAAAGTTCTTTGAGAACTTCCTCCATCGGGCGGTTGAGGTCGATCACCGGGGCGGTGTCGGCTTCTTTGCCGAGGTTTTCCGGGGCATACATGGCCGGATCGTATTCGAGCTGTTCGAGGAAGACGCCGTCTTTGGTGACCTTCGCTTTGATGTTGCGGTCGGCCGAGCAGGAGACGCCGATGCCGACGGGGCAGCTGGCGGCGTGGCGCGGCATGCGGATGACGCGGACGTCGTGGCAGAAATATTTACCGCCGAACTGCGCGCCGATTTTGGAATCCTGCGCCATCTTCAGCACTTTTTCCTCCCACTCGAGGTCGCGGTAAACGCGGCCGGTTTCGTCGCCGGAGGTCGGCAGGTCGTCGAGGGCGCCGATGGAGGCCATCTTGACATATTTCATGGTGGCTTCAGCGGAGGTGCCGCCGATGACCACGGCGAAGTGGTAGGGCGGGCAGGCGGCGGTGCCGACATTGAAGAGTTCGGCTTTCAGGAATTCGGTCAGCGTGTCTTCGGTCAGCAGCGATTTGGTTTTCTGGAAGAGGTAGGATTTGTTGGCCGAGCCGCCGCCTTTGGCGATGAAGGTCAGGTTGTATTCCGCGCCCTTGCCGGCATAGAGGTCGATCTGCGCCGGCAGGTTGTTGCCGGTGTTCTTTTCGGCGAACATGGAGAGCGGGGCGATCTGGGAATAGCGCAGGTTGCGTTCCTGATAGGCTTTGAAGACGCCTTTGGAGAGCGCTTCCTTTTCGTCGAAGTCGGTCCAGACGTAGCCGCCTTTGGTGCCGGTCACGATGGCGGTGCCGGTGTCCTGGCAGGTGGGCAGTTCGCCGTGCGCGGCGATGATCGAGTTTTCCAGAAACGAGCGGGCCACGAAGATATCGTTTTCGCTGGCCTCGGGATCGTCGAGGATCGAGGCGACCTGTTTCATGTGGCCGGGGCGGAGGTAGAAGGAGACATCGCAGAACGCTTCATAGGCGAGCTGTTCGAGGGCTTCGGGCTCGACGATGAGCACCTCTTTGCCGTTAAAGGTTTCAGTGCGAACGCCGTCTTTGGTGATCAGGCGGTAGGGCGTATTGTCGCCGCTGTGCTGGAAGGTCGGGGTATAGGTGTATTCGCTCATAGTGTGGCTCCGTAAATCTCGTTTAAAGTTCAATTTCTCACTCAACGCGAGCGGTTGTGTGTAGCACAAATGCGGTGCGGCGGCATAGCGGAAATTCGCGCATATGCGGGTTCTTTGTTCGGGTTTGTAGAAGCGGTTTAGGGTTGCGAAGTCAAATGCCGGCTTTATAATCGCTTATCTAAACATCACGTAAAGGAGAGATGTAATATGAAGTATGTAAATGGAGTTGTTCTTGCTGCACTGTTTATTGCTCCGGTAGCCGGCCTGGCTCAGGGCGCTGCGGAAACCGATGCTGAATCCAGTGTGAAATGGGAGCGCAACCTGGCGTTGGGTGCCACCTATCGCGATGGGAATACGCAGAAGTCGCTGTTCACCATGAACCTCAAAGGGGACCGGTTCAGTGATGACTTCGACCTCATCAATTCGCTCTACGCGGAATACGGTAAAACCGGTGCTCCGGGAGCTTCCAAGTCACAGACCGAAGGCCAGATCCGCGGGCAGTCTGAATACCGGCATAAATTCGGCGACTCCAAATTCTTCGGCGGCGCGTATTTGGTCGGACTCCACGACGCCATCAAAAACATTCGCTTCCGCGGCAAGATCGGTCCTTCCGTCGGTTATTACTTCATTGATACCGACGACATGAAACTGGATGCGACCTTCGGTCTCAACTATGTGTATGAGCGTACGGCGGCGGATGAGCGGACCTTCGGGGAATACCGCGCGGCGCTGAACTATCTGTGGAAGATCACCAACCGGTCCTCCTACTACCTGAACCTGGAATACAACGCCAACATGGAAAAGGTCGACACCGACAACAACGGCCTGCTCGTTACCGGTGTACGCAGCCAGGTCTATGAAACGCTCTCCATGTTTGTTGAGCTGCGCGATGAGTATGACAACCTCCCGGATGCCGGTGTTGCAGAACACAACGACATCACCGTCCTGGCGGGTCTGTCCTACGACTTCTAAGCCTTCCAAACCTTGGAAAATGAGCCGCCCGTGTGGCGGCTTTTTTGTTCCCATGTCCGAAAAACAAAACATTCAAATGGCGCTCGCAGCGCCCGAAGAATCGGTGCTGGGGATTTCTGCTGACCTGATTCGGCAGGTGGTGGAAGGGTCGCGCATCAGTCCGCGTAGGCGGATGATCCTGCCGCTGCACAAATCCGGCCCGGCGCTGCTGCAGCGGATGCTTAACGCCGTGCAGCCCGGCACCT
>JBFJYX010000205.1:0-5929 GCA_041622415.1 Pontiella sp. | reverse complement strand
TCCTTCATAGCCTTCGGGAATCGCAGAGAAGGCGGCAATGATCCCGCCCCAGAAATCGAAGGCGGCGGCCGGCTCTTCGGCGGCAATGGCCGCGGCGGCCTCCTCTTTCGCATCGATCTGGGAATAGATGGCGTCGAGCGTGCCGACCACCGCTTCTTTCGCAAAAATACCGGTGAAGAGTCCGACGGTGGCCGGCCAGTTTTCATCCTGAATCCCCATCGGCCGGAAGACCGGTGTGACGGAGCGGCTCATGGCACTGAGCATGGAATCCTTGGAATCATGATTGCCGAAGGTACCGTCGGTCCCCATGGAATTGAGGAAGCCGAGCACCGCAACGAGCAGCAGGATGATTTTTCCCGCTTTGATCAGGAACGATTTCAGCCGGTGCCAGGTATGCAGCATGACGCCGCTGAAGGTCGGCATGTGATACGGCGGAAGCTCCATCACAAAACTGGAAACCTCGCCGCGAAGAATCGTCTTCTTGAACAGCAGCCCGGTGAGCACCGCCAGCAGAATACCGATGAGGTAGATGCCGAAGATCAGCAGGCCGCCTTTCTGCGGGAAAAACGCGGCCGCAAACAGCGTGTATACCGGCAGACGCGCGCCGCACGACATGAACGGATTCATCATGATCGCAAGAATACGGTCCTTGCGGTTTTCCAGCGTCCGCGTGGCGGTAATGCCCGGCACGTTGCAGCCAAAACCCACGAGCATCGGAATAAACGCTTTGCCGGGGAGTCCGATCTTGCGGAGGAAATGATCCATCACAAACGCCGCGCGGGACATGTAGCCGGAGTCTTCAAGGAAGGACAGGCAGAGGAAGATCAGGAAGATCGGCGGAATAAAGGTGGAGACGGTCTGAATACCGCCGCCCAGGCCGTCGGCCAGGATCGCAATCGCCCAGCCCGGCAGGCTGATTTTTTCCAGCAGCATGCCGAATCCATCGACAAAGATGGTTCCGGTGAGCCCATCAAAGAAATCGATGAACGGTCCGCCGACGTTGATCGTCAGGGCGAAGACCAGATACATGACAAAGAAGAAGACCGGGAAGCCGAGCACCTTGTTGAGCACGATCTTGTCCACGGCATCGGAAAAGGTTTTCCGCGCGCGGTCACTGCCCTTGGTCACATCGCGGGCCAGGCCGTGAATAAAACCGTAGCGGCCGTCGGCAATGATCATATCCGAATCTTCGCCGACGAGTTTTTCCACTTTTTTCAGTTCGTGTTCAATATCCGGCAGCAGGGCTTTGTCGGCGCCCAGCAGGTCCCACGCAAGTTCATCTTTTTCCAGCAGTTTAATGGCGAGCCAGCGCGGCGAAACCTGCCTGGTCAGCGCCACATCGCCGAGGCTCAGCTCCAGCGACTTGAGGACTTTTTCGATATCCTTTTCATAGGCCACCCGGACGCCCGGCTTGTGATGCGTCTGGCTGATTTCGCAGATGGCATGCTTGAGATCTTCGATCCCCTTTTTCTTGGCTGCGATGATGGGCACAACCGGGCAGCCGAGATGGGCGGAAAGATGGTTGAGCTCAATGCGGATACCGCGCTGTTTGGCCATATCCATCATATTCAGCGCCACCACCACCGGCACATCCATTTCCAGGAGCTGGGTGGTCAGGTAGAGGTTGCGCTCGAGGTTGGACGCATCGATCACGTTGACGACGACGTCCGGCGTATCGAACAGGATATGTTTCCGCGCCACCTCTTCGTCCGGCGAAAGGGCCGAAAAGGAATAGATGCCCGGCAGGTCCGTGACATCGATGGAAGCGTCGCAGTGAAGGTATTCCCCCATCACGCGCTCAACGGTTACGCCCGGCCAGTTGCCGACCTTCTGCTTGGCGCCGGTCAGCGCATTGAAAACGGTGGTCTTACCGCAGTTCGGGTTACCGACAATGGCGATCTTTAAATTACTCATTTTCTATCTACCTCCAGCACATCGGCCTCATCGCTGCGCAGCACCACGCGGGAGCCGCGGATTTCGACTTCGATCGGCCCGCCCAGGGGGGCTTTGCGTACCACGGTGAACCCGGCATTGCGGGTGAAGCCCATGCGCAGCAGCTGCTGGCGGTATGCCGCGTCTGATGAGCTGAATCCTGTTACCACACCGTTTTCGGCTTCTTTCAGTTCCCTGAGTTTCATGATGTACCTTTTTCCTGTTCTAAATTTCCAACGCGAGCTGCACCGTAACGAGATCCGCGTCGTCCGCGCCTTTGTTCATCAGCCGCATATATTCAACCCCGATAACCGCGTTATCGTGAAAACCATACGAGATCACCCCGCCGACCGCCGACTCATGAAAGAGCCCGGCCAGGGCGGTGGGTGCATCCGGATCATCGAAGGTCGTCCAGAAATCATCGGAGCCTTCGAACTTCAGCCCGGCCACCCACTTTTCTGCAAAGCCGACCGAAGCCTCGATATTATAAGCCATCGGCAGGTAGTCCTGCCCGAAGAAGGTGTACTCGGAAAGGGCCGTGACAAATTCGCCGTTCAGCGTGACAGGGCCGAGATAAACATTGGCGTATGCGCCCGCCCCCGCCTGCCGGTCCGTACCGGCAAGGGTGTTCAGGTCCGCGTTCCCGTCCGTCTCGAGCAGGTCCGAAAGAAAATAGATTCCGGCAACCGCCGACTCACCGATATTCACATTGGCCGCGGCGTAGACGTTTTGAATCACGTCTTCATTATCGCCCTTAAAGGCCCCGGCGCTGACATCAAACACCGACGTGGCATAACCGACCAGCACCGAGCTTTTGTTGATTTCCGCCAGCTCCAGCGTCAGCGGATCGGAAATGAACGCGGTTTCAAAATTGCCGAACGGCAGATAGTATTTACCGGCCTGCGCATAAAATCCGGTGCCGATTGTGATGAAGCCTTCATCCAGCGCCATCGGATCGGTCGCATCTTCCTCCCAAAGCAGCCCGACATGACCGCTCAGCCATTCCGTCACGGCCGCATCGGCCGTGAACTCAACGGTGGCCAGGATCAGATCGCTCTGCTGCTCATCCCCGGTTTTGGCATATGCGCCCTCGGCTTCGAGCAGGAGCCCCCATTCAAACGTTTCAATGCCCTGCTGTACCGCAGTGCTGAGGTCTTCCATCACCTCTTCGCTCTGGGCAAAACCAGTGCCGGCCAATGCAGCGATTACCGCTGCGAAAACGAACCCCTTGATCTGTTTCATCTCTTTCACCGAAAGGCATCTTCCAATCACTGGAACCCGCTGCCTTCATCTGTCATTTGTTTATCTGCCCCGGGTACGCCCCGGCGGCGGTTAAGCCTTCAAACTGTCTACTGAACTGTCCACCACATAGCGGTACTGCTTGCCGCACCGGATCACCACTTCCTTCTGTCCCCGCTTCAGAATCCGGAAATCAATCGACATCTCGCCGTAACCGTCATGCTCAATCAGCATGTTATACAGCGCATCTATCCGTTTTTTCACCTGTTCGTGGCGATCCGCCATTTTGTTAGTCCCGCTTAAAAATTCCGGTTAATTTAGATAGTATCCCGTTTAGGTCAAACTTAATCAGCAGTTTTTTAGGCCAACCTAAACCTTTCTGAAATCGAAGCCCGTATTTAGACCCTTGTTTAGACTGCGTCTCAATAACTAATTGCATCTATTTAGCGGTTCCGGCGCGGCCGCCACCCGGTTCCACCCCCTGGAAACACAAAAAAGGCGCCCTTTGCAGGACGCCTTTCGATATTCCAATGATGGGAAGAATTACCAGAAGATCACATACAGCGCGACCGTCAGGGCACTAACCGCGAGGCCGGCATAAAGCGCGCCCTTCGACGGAGTCAGATCCATGGTTGTATTGGAGCTGAACACCACCTTCTCTTTGGATTTGAAGATCAGCCCGTACACCACCAGCACGGCCAGCACAACGCCCAGGCAGACCGACATGCTGTAGAGGAAGTGCATATCCGCGTGCTTTTTGAGCATGTAATGGTAGATGCCCGCGTTGGCGACGATGCCGATCACACCTGCCCACTGGCCGCCGGTGCGGTTCAGAAGACCGTAGATGAACACCGCGAGAATACCCGTGGACACATAACCCTGAATCGACTGGATATAATCAAAGATACTCTGGAAATTAACCAGCATAGGCGCCAGAACGCAGCCAATCACCACGAAAATGCCGATGCAAATACGGCCGAAGGTAACGAATTCAAACTGCTTGGCCTGCGGCCGGATATAGCGCTGGTAGACGTCCATCGTGAACAGCGTCGAAGCCGCGTTCAAAATCGCCGCGAGCGAGGAAACAATCGCGCCGAGCAGCGCCGCGAAGACGAATCCAAGCAATCCTTTGTTTTTCGGAATGAGCTTTGAAATCAGCAGCCCCATCGCGTCGTCGTATTTGTAGGCGTTGATCGCCTTCTTCACGACGTTGCCTTCACCCGCACGGGCAATGACCGCCTCATTGAACGCACTGATCTCCGCAGCTTTCTCCGGGTGTGTAGCGGCGTACTTAACGTCGAGATCGAAGACAAACGTGGTGGCCGGATCGGCCTGTGCTTCCTCGTACATGGCGAATACATTTCCACCCGCATCTATGTTCGCGCCCTCGGCCATTTCATTGGAGTAGAGGTTGAAAGCGATGATGCCCGGAATCACGATAACAAACGGGATGAGCAATTTAAGGAAGCCCGCGAAAACAAGGCCCTTCTGACCTTCCGCAAGCGACGCGGAGCCTAGAATGCGCTGCGTGATGTACTGGTTCAGGCCCCAGTAGTAGAAGTTCGGAATCCAGATACCGATGATCAGGACGGGCCACGGCATCGAGGGGGTGTCCATGTGCAGGGCGGACTCATTCAAGGTGCCGAATTTTTCCATAGCGCCCGCGCCCGCATCGACCGTTGCCGCCGCTCCGGTAGCGTCCACCAACTCGGACACATTCGTAATGCCCAGCTTTTGGAAGGCGAAATAGGTGATCATGCCGCCACCAACGATCAGGGCGGTGCCTTGCAGCAAGTCAGCCCACGCGCAAGCTTTGAGTCCGCCTACCGCGACGTATCCCGCGGCCAGGCCGCCGAGAATCCAGCAGGCCACCGGCAAGGGGATCTCCGTGCCGAACTCGGAAAACAGCTTCGTCATCGCAATGGCCCCCGCGTAGATAACGCCGATCAGGCTGACAAAGATCAGGATGAGCGTCATGGAAACCGTCATCACCAGGCGCGCCCAGTGGTTGTAGCGGACTTCAAGGAATTCCGGAATCGTCGTGATACCCGTCCGCAGGAAGTAGGGAAGCAGCACAAACGCCACAACCACCAGCGTAATCGCCGCAATCCATTCCCAGCTCGAAACGGAAAGGCCGTCCAGGCCCGCGCCCTTTCCGGCCATACCCACGAACTGCTCCGCTGAAATATTCGCCGCAATCAGGGAAATACCGATCAGCCACCACGTCAACCCGCGGCCAGCCAGGAAGTAATCCTCAGCCCCTACATCGCCATGCGTATCCTCGCCTTTGGATTTATACAGTCCGACAAAAAGAACCGCCGCTATAAATCCAACAAAGACAATTAAATCAATTATGCCCATCTCATCCTCCTTGAAGTTAACTCCAACACACTGCCCAATCAGGTTCTGCCTAAGCGCATGCCCCGATGCTCAAACGCTAACGTCTTGTGCACGACTTATCCAGTAGACTTTACCGATATGTACTAAGCCGAACAAAAACATACTACGCCAATCCGGCCAACGCTCCATGGGGGAACCCTGCAAACAGATGGACAAAAAAAGCATTCCATGCGTTTTTTACACTTGCGCCGCACAAAAAAAGCCCCCCGAAAAACGGAGGGCTTTAAAATGGAGCCGGCGGTCAGAGTCGAACTGACGACCAACGGATTACAAATCCGATTTTTACATTTGTCCATATTTTTGTAACTATAGGTTATTGGAACGCGTTCCAAAACTATTCAAAAGCATCAAATCCGGG
>JBFJYX010000204.1:0-5933 GCA_041622415.1 Pontiella sp. | reverse complement strand
CGTCGACTTTTTTCAGCAGCTCTTTAAGTGTGATGCCCATAGGGAACTCAAAGACGCCGTGTTTTCCGCAGTCGCCGGAAACACTGAACATTTTGAGGCCGGTTGATTTTTCGGTGCCGATGTCGTGGAACCATTTGGCGCCGTTGGCGAAGATGCACGGAATCCAGGCAAAGGTTTCGACGTTGTTGACGATGGTGGGGTGGCCGAGGAACCCGGTATTGACCGGAAACGGCGGGCGGTTGCGCGGTTCGCCGCGCTGCCCTTCGAGCGATTCAATCAGGGCGGTTTCTTCGCCGCAGACGTAGGCCCCGGCCCCCATGCGGATTTCGATGTCAAAATCGAAGCCCGGCATTCCGAGAATATCGCGGCCGAGCAGGTTTTCATTGCGGCGGTGCGCAATCCGGTCTTCGAGGAAGGCCCGCAGATAGGTGTATTCCCCGCGCAGGTAAATAATGCCCCGCCGCGCCCCGATCGCCCGCGCCCCGATGATCATGCCGTCGAACATCAGGCCGGGAAAATGGCTGAGGATGAAGCGGTCTTTGAAGGTGCCGGGTTCGCCCTCGTCGGCATTGCAGACGACGTATTTGAGTTCGTCCTCCGTACCGGCGGCGAGTTGCCATTTGATATCGGTGGGAAAGCCCGCGCCGCCGCGCCCTTTCAGGCCGGACTCGGAGATCAGGCCGATGATTTCCGGCGGCGCCATGGCCAGGGCACTGCGCAGGCCGGTGCCGGGGGCAATGCGGGAAAACGTCATTTTTCCTGGGTCGGAAGCCTGCATGAGAGGGCCTTTTCCTGAAGGGTGTATACGCCGAATGCACTGCGGCATTCCTCGAGTATATCGTGAACGGACTGGGGGGTGACGCGGGTGTAGATCCGTTCATTGACCAGCAGGGCGGGGCCCTGGTCGCACATGCCCAGGCAGTTCGCCCATTCGAGGGTGAATTTTCCGTCGGATGTGGTTTCGCCGAAGGGGATGCCCAGGTCGTTTTCGAGCTGCCGGGCCACGCGGTCCTTGCCCTGCATGTCGCAGGAGAGGGTCCGGCAGAGCCGGATGATAAAACGCCCCTTCTTGCGGTGGCCGATAAACTGGTAAAAAGAGGCGACGCCGTACACCTCGACGGGGTGGATCTGGAGGATGTCGGCGAGGACCTGCATGACATATTCCGAGACGTGCCCGTATTTCAGCTGCACCTCCTGCAGCACGGGAATCAACGCACTGCGGTTGTTGCCGAAATCTTCAATGCGCCGCTCGATATCCGCGCGCAGCTGCTCGCGTTCTGAAATCAGCATGGCCTGCCTCCTTTCAGGAACCCGGCGGATGCCTGACACATCCTCCTGCCCGAACTGCACGGATTCTAAACCGGCATAATCCGGATGGAAATAAAAAAACCGGCGGATACGCTTCTGCGGATTGGGTTGATTCGCTTTCAATTTCTTCTAAACTCCCGCTCCATGGTCAAGGGGTGGACATTTGGATGTGCGGCGGTGCTGGCCTTGCTGGCGGGATGCAGCACGGTGCCGGAACGCGAGCTCGAGAATGCCTTCATCTATCAGCGGCTGAAACGCTATGACATCGAGGATATTGAGCCGGTCCGTTCCGAATACCTCGACCTGGCTTCCAAAGCCTGGAAAACGATGGAGCAGGGGGGCGAGGCGGAGTATGTCAGCATCCTTGAGCTCGGCGACGACGCCCTGCTGGCCCGCATTCATCTCATTCGCGCCGCGCGGCAGAGCATCGATATTCAGACCTTTATCTGGAAAGACGATCCCTCCAGCCGATTTGTTTTCGATGAACTGGTGCGGGCCGCCGAGCGCGGCGTGCTGGTGCGCATCCTGATCGATGCCATGGTTGCGCCGGCCGATGCGCATACGCTCGCCCGCATGGCGAGGGCGCACCGCAACCTGGAGATCGCGCTCTACAAACCGCTCGGCGAATACACCACGGTCGGCAAAATCGGCTTCTGGGAAAACATCGTCTTTAAAACGAAGCACCTCAACCGGCGGATGCACAACAAGCTGCTGCTGATCGACGGCCGGGTGGGGATTTCCGGCGGTCGCAATTATGAGGGCAAATATTTTGATCGCGATCCGGCCTTTCTGTTCCGCGACCGCGATGTGCTGGTGGCGGGGCCGGCGGTGCGGGATATGCAGGATTCGTTTGAGCTCTTCTGGCAGGATAAATATGCCGTGTTCCTGACCCAGCTGCTCGATGTCCAGGCGGAGTTTGCCGCGCTGAGCAACGGAGGTCCCCCGTTTCTGGCCGAGGCCGACCGTGCGGCATTTGCCGAGATCGACCGCCTGGCCGAGGCCTATTCCATTTCCAGTCATCGGAAATCGCTGACGCTCCACGAAGCCGACCGCGTTGAATTTGTCTACGACACGCCGCGCAAATTCCGGGGCGGGGAGCGGATGGATTTCGACGACTATTTCGAGGCGCTGCTGCTGGAAAGCGAGGACCGGCTGGTGTATCAGACGCCCTATCTGATCTACAGCCGCGACCAGCGGCGCGCGTTTAAACAGATCCGGAAGAAAAAGCCGAAGTTCCGCATCATCGCCTCAAGCAACAGCCTGGCCTCGGCCGATCACCTGCCGGTATACGGTGTTTCGTTCAAGCACCGCAAAGAGCTCTATAAAAAAGCCGGCATCGATATCTACGAGGCGCGGCCGTTTCCGGGGGACCAGAAAAACTATGTCTATAATTATGACGGACTGGTCGATCAGGCCATCGGCCTGGCGGGCATTACCAACCGTGTCGATATTCCCCACATCGAGCGGGCGGGGCCGGTGCTCTGCATCCACGCCAAGTCGTTTGTGCTCGATGGAAAGGTTACGCTGATCGGCTCGCATAATTTTGATCCGCGCTCCGCCAACCTCAACACCGAGTGCGGCGTGTTTATTTTTGACGAGGAGGTTTCCGGTATTCTGGAAAAAAGAATCCTCAATGCCTGCGAACCGCAGAACGCGTGGACGGTCAGTAAAGGCCGGCATACGCCGGTCATCTCGCACTTCAGCGGGTTTATCGGCGCGATTTCAACGGCGCTGCCCGTTTTTGATATCTGGCCGTACCGCTATACGACCAACTATGAACTGAAGGAAGGCCGCAACGTACTCGGCCCGCGCGATCCTGCGTTTGAGCAGCACTATAATGACGTCGGCTATTTCCCCGAGGTCGAGAGTTCGATCAAGGTCATCCAGGCGCGCCTGGCCAAGGGGTTCCTCGGCTGGAGCCGGCCCTTTATGTAAACGACGGAGTTTTTATGCCGAGCAAACGTGTAACACGGGACATCATTCTGGTGCTCATCATCCTGTCCGTGGCCATCATCGTGCCGGTGGCCTATCTCGCCGCGCAGGCGCGCCGCGATATTTCCGAGCAGTTTATCCGCGGGGCCGCGGGGCAGGCCAGTGCACGCTTCCGGTCGATGACGCTTTCCATCGAGACCACCCTGGGCCTGATGCGCGACTGGGGCGCCGGCGGCCAGCTGCAGCTGATCGATGACGAAGAGCTCGCCCGCCTGCTTTTTCCCGTGTTTGGAAAAGAGCCGCTGCTCAGCGGTATTTCCGTGGCCGACATCGACGGCGGCAGTTTTTATCTGCGCCGGGACGGTGCGGGCTTCCACTCCCGGCGCGTCACCCGTGCCGAAGAGCAGGACAATGCCGAGGAAAAGCGGTGGAGTGCGGATGCCGAAGTACTGGAACGGACCGTTTCAACCTCGTCCTATGACCCGCGCACCCGGCCGTGGTTTGCTCCGGCCCTGGTTTCCGCGGACGCCAGCTGGACGGCGCCCTACGAATTTTTCTCCGTGCCGCAGGTCGGCGTCACCGCCTCGACCTCCTTTCTGCGGCAGGAGGACGACCGCCGGATTGTTGTGGCGTTTGATCTGCTGCTCGATCAACCCTTCGAGGGCTTCTTTAAGCTCGCCCCGAGTAAAAATTCGCGGGTCATCATTCTGCGCCACGACAACATGCTCTACCTGCCGGGCTCGGAAGAGACGGCCCCGGGGTTTGCGCCCATGGCCGGGGTCGAGGATGCGCTGCTTCGAAAGGTGCTGGCCGGCTGGGCCGGTAAAGACCGCCTGGCCGACCGGGTGATTCCGGTGCTGCACGAAGGGGTGGTCTGGTGGAGCGGCTTCCAACCCCTGGAACCGGAAAACCCCACCACCTGGATTTGCGTGATGGTGCCCGAACTCGATATCGTCGGGCAGGCCGGCGGGCGCATGGCCCGCGTCATCGCCGTTGGATTGGTCTCCCTGCTGGTTGCGGGCGGACTGGTCTTCTGGATCGCGCGCCGGCACCGCCGCGCGTTTGAAGAGACAGCCCTGTTCGATCCCGAAAATGCGGAAGCCGATATCCGCCATCTGATTGAGCGGGGCGAAAACCGCGCCGTCGAATTTAAATCCACCATGCGCATGAACCTGCACACCAAAAAAACCGGCCGGGAAATCGAGCTCGCCTGGATTAAAGGCGTCGCCGGATTTCTCAATACCGACGGCGGGGTCCTGCTGCTCGGCGTGACCGACGACGGCGAGATTACCGGCCTCGAACGCGACGTCTTTGAAAACGAAGACAAATGCCGCCTGCACTTCAAAAACCTCATCAGCAAACATATCGGCGCCGAGCTCTCCAAATATATCCGCTTCCACGTGGTTCCAATGGCTGGAAAAAGTGTGGGCGTGGTCTGCTGTGCCCGCGCCGAAGAGCCCGTGTTCGTTAAAGAGGGCAACAAAGAGCACTTCTACATCCGCAACGGCCCGTCCTCCGACGAACTGCCGGTCAGCCAGGCCCTCAGTTACATCAACCACCGGAAAAAATGAGGGATTATGAAACTATTCGATGCGCATAACCACATTCAGGATGACCGGCTTTTTCCAGACCTTGGAAATGTGCTGCAGCGCGCCGCCGATGCCGGCGTTGTAAAGATGGGCGTCAAGGGCTGCTGCGAGGCCGACTGGCCGCGCGTCATCGAGCTGTACAAAACCTGCGCCGGAATCTTTCCTTCGTTCGGCCTCCACCCGTGGTTTATCAAAGAGCGGTCCGGGCAATGGCTGGAAACACTGGAAAACCTGCTGGTGGAATATCCCGAATCCGCCGTGGGTGAAATCGGGATTGATCACGCCATCGACGACCGCGACGACGCGGATCAGGAAACCGTCTTTTTCCAGCAGCTGGAACTGGCCCGCAAGCTCAAGCGCCCCGTGAGCATCCACTGCCGGCGCGCGTGGGGGCGGCTGATTGAGCTGCTCGACCAGTTTGGCGAACTGCCGCGCGGTATGCTGATTCACTGCTTCGGCGGATCGGCCGAGGTGGCCGCGGAGCTGGTCAAACGCGGTGGCTATATTTCCTTCTCCGGCTCCATCACCCGGCCCAACGCCAGAAAGGCCGGCCCGGCCATCCGTGCAGTGCCCGACGACCGCATCCTCATCGAAACCGATGCACCGGATATTCTGCCGCATAACGCAGGCGCAGCTTCGTCTGCATTAAATGAACCTGCGAACGTGCGCTTTGTCCTCAAAAAAGCCGCCGAGCTGCGCGGCATTTCGGAGGACGCGCTGGCCGCCTTAACCTTCGCCAACGCCGAACGGTTTTTTGGATGAGTGGAGGGCGAGGCGCTGTCCGGGCCATATGCGCGTTCGGTCGCACAACGTAGACGAAGCATCCTGCTTCGTTAAGCACACCGAGCGGGCACCCGGATTCCCGGCCACACAACGTAGACGAAGCATCCTGCTTCGTTTAGCCCGCTGAGCAGTCGCCCGGATTCTCGACAACGAAGCTGGAAGCTTCGTCTACATTCCGGAACGCGGGTAGAGCACGTCAACGCTCTTCCACTCGGTGGATGTTTCCGGAGTAATGGTTTCGACCTTGAGGATGCGGATGTGCGGGAGGTTGGTGTTGATGAGAAGGGCCACGGGGCGCGCATCGAGGTGGATCTCGCTTTT
>JBFJYX010000203.1:0-5950 GCA_041622415.1 Pontiella sp. | reverse complement strand
GTGGGGCGTCGATTATGTGGATGCCGCGTTCCCGGCGACCTATTCCGTGGAATACAAAATTTTCTCGCAGGATGTGGAAGAGCGCAAAAAGAAGATCTACGGCAAGCCGCTCCAGAAATACGGCCCGGTCTACAATCCCTATGTCAAAATCAAGGACATGTGGGATGCCCTGCCCAAGTTCATCGACTATCAGGGCATGATGTTTGCGAACAACGACTCCACCGAGAACAAGTTCACCAGCGATGCCTACGAGATTGCCTACTTTGTCTACCGCGATCCGATCTATGCCTCGATCATCAAACAGATCGGTCACCGCGACCTGCTCTACGGCGTGGCCGAGCTGCCGGAAGATACGCCGCAGCTGGGTGAGGGTTCGGCCTTCTCCGACAACGCCGGTCAGGTGATGCTGCGTTCCAAACAGGAGGAGCCGCGCGAACGGATCCAGGCCGTGCTGAAATACGGCACGCACGGCGGCTATCACGGCCACTTCGACCGCATTGCCCTCAACTCGCTGATGCGCTATGGCCGCAGCTTCTACAATCCGGAGCACATCTGGTACAGCTATCCGAATTTTATCTATGCCTTCTTCGTGCAGACCTCGCTGCCGCACAACATGGTGGTGGTCGATATGAAGCAGCAGGAAGCGGTGGAAAGCCATAAGATCCTGTTCAGCGAAGGGGAACTGGCGCAGACCTCTGCGGTGGAAACCAAAGCGCGCTGGTCGAATCCGCCCTACGGCGGGCTGAACTATGATGCTTTCCTCGGAACGTTTCAGGATAAGTGCTGGTCCGAAGGGCGCTATATGCCGCAGCCGGAAAATGAGCCGGTTTACGGTTCAATCGGCGAGTGGTCCGACCGGGTGACGCAGCGCCGCCAGCTCGTTGTGCTGGATGATTATATTGTGCTGGCCGATTACCTGAATGCGCCGGAAGAACACACCTTTGACTGTCTGTTCCAAATCAAGGGGTTCCAGGGATTGGAAGCCGATACCGTTTCGGAACCGCGCCATACCGACAGCATGAATCCGGATCCGGTTCTCGCGGCACAGCTGATCACCGACTGCAACTGGTATGACACCGAAGGCACGACCAAAGTCAGTTTTGAAACCAAATTCGGTCCGGATGCGGACAACGCCGGAACCCGGATCGTCGGGCTCGACGGCGTACTGAAAATGGATGTCTATAATGCGTGGCCGAAAAACCGCGAGGTCATGATCGGCACGCTGCCGGAAGCGCACGGCGTGAACCGGAAGTTCTGGTACACGGTTAAGGGCGACGACCAGGTTCTGGCTGAAGGTAAGTTCGGGGCCTGGGTGCTCGGCCGTGATGAAATCGACGTTTCAGTCGACGGGCTGAAAACGCTGACGCTGGTGACGAAGACCGATGCGGATCCGAATAAGAAAACCCTCTTCTGGGGCAACCCGGTGATTGTCACCGAAGACGGAAAAGAAATTCCGCTGAGCGAACTTGAATTGGCCAAAGACCAGATCGCGGATGTTCCGGAGGCTGGAAAAGATTATTACGGCGGCCCGGTGAAAATGTCCGGACGTCCAATGGTTGGAAGTGTTCCGGCCAACCCGGTGAAGAAAAACGGGGAGGGCACGATCACGATCGATCTGACCCAACTGAAGGCCGCGCGCTTTAAAGCATTCGTTGGCGGCGACTATCCGCTGGGCAACGAAGCCGAACGCCGTAAAACGCTCAGTTTCCGTACCGCCGGCAAAACGGCGCAGTACCTGACCGTGGTTGAGCCGTTTGAAGCCGAACCGCTCGTTGCAAAAGTGACGGCGGATTCCGCGAATGAGCTTACCGTTGAGCTGAAAGACGGACGCACGCATAAGCTGAGTTTCCAGGGATTGGAAAAAGGCGAAAACCTTCAGGTTCTTGTGAGAGAGTTTAAGGACGGGGAGCTGGTTCGTGAAGAGACGCACAAATAAACTCGAACTGCTGATTGCCGGCTTGCTGGTTGCCGGTTCGGGGCTGGCGAGGGAACAGATGGATTTAAGCGGTTCCGGATGGAAGCTGTGGCGGGATACAGAAGCGGCCTGGCAGCATGAACCGCTTTTTGCGCCGCCGGTTAATCTGGCGGACGTGCCGGCGTTCCCGCCGACGGGCGGATGGGACGCGCTGTCGGGCGCGGCTGCGCTCGATGTTTCTGTTCCGGGAACGGTGGTGGAATATGCGTTTGAAAATCCGGATGTGGATGAAACGGACGCGTCCAAACTATACGAGCAGTTTCTGGGCGTCAGCTGGTGGAGCCGCAACGTTGCGGTGCCGGAATCCTTTGCCGGCAAGCGGCTGATCCTTAAATTTGAAGCGGTGCGGCAGCGGGCCGAGGTGTTTGTGAACCGCCGGCTCGTGGCCTACGATGTGGTCGGCTATACCCCGTTTGAAGTCGACCTGACCGATCAGGTTAAGCCGGGCGAAACCTTCACGCTGGATATCCGCGTAACCAACCCCGGCGGCAACTATGACTGGGAAGACTTCCGTCAATTCAAATGGGGCGACTATGTGCTGCCCTACGGCCATGCGTTCGGCGGTATTACCGGCGATGTCCGCCTGGAAGCGGTGGAGCCGATCTATCTTGAAGATGTGTATGTGCAGAATACGCCCGACCTGAAACGGGCCGTACTGAAGACCACCGTGCGCAATACGCTGAAGGCATCTTCCACAGTGGGCATGAAGGTGCGGGTCTATGAAAAGGCCCATCCCGAAACCGTGGTGTTTTCCGAAGCGCTGGAATCGGTTGAGCTGAACGCGGGCGATAATGCCGTTGAGCTGAACATCGATGCACCGACCGCCAAGTTGTGGGATCTGGAGAATCCAAACCTGTATGCGGCAGACGTCAGTCTGGTGCAGGATGGAGAGAAGACCGACGGTTTCGAAACGACCTTCGGCTTCCGCTGGTTCGAGGCAGACGGTATCGGGGAAAACGCGATGTTCCGCCTGAATGGAAAGCGCATTGTGGTCCGCACCTCGATCAGCTGGGGCTATTGGCCGGTCAATGTCTACACGCCGACCGAGGCACTGGCGGAGCAGCAGATTCGCACCGCGCAGGAGCTGGGGCTGAATATGCTCGATTTTCACCGGGGCATTGGACAGCCGCTGGTGCTCAATAAGGCCGACGAAATGGGGCTGCTTTATTATGCCGAGCCCGGCGGATATATTGCCGGCGGCACCGATCCGTTTGCCCGGCAGCTGGCGCGCGAAAAACTGTTCCGCATGATCAAGCGCGACCGCAGCCATCCGTCGCTGGTGATTTACAACATGGTCAACGAGCAGTGGGATTTCTTCGGAGCGGACAAAGATCCGGAGATGCGCGAGGTGTTTAAAAAAGACATTGCCGCGGCGCATGCGATTGATCCCAGCCGCATTATCACCTTTGCGTCCACGTGGTCCGAGCCGGGTGAACATGAGCAGTTCACGAAGCTGCATATGCGGCCTTTCGACGATCAGCTCCATTTTAAAGGATGGTGGGATCTGCACCGCGCCAACGGTCCGGAAACCTGGCGCGACAGTTTTTACCGCGGGCCCGAGGATCATTTCATGCATACCGACAATGCGTCTGAAATCGTCTTTTGGGGCGAAGAGGGCGCCGTGTCTGCGCCGCCGCGTATGGCGCTGCTGAAAAAGGATTTCGAAGCGGAACCGCGGTTGGGATTCGACGGTGCCATCTACCTGCACTGGTATGACCTGATGGATGATTTCCTCACCCGTAAAAACCTGCGCGATGCGTTCCCGGATGTGGATACCTTTACCAAAGCGCTGAGCGAAGTCAGTTATGCGCATCAGGGACGCAAGATTGAAGACTTCCGCATTTGCGACTTTAATGACGGCTACACGGTCAACGGCTGGGAAGCGCAGCCGTTTGAAAACCATTCCAGCGTGGTGGATATTTTCCGCCATCCGAAATCGGATCCGTCGATCATTGCCTACTACAACCAGCCGCTCTATATCGCCGTGAAGATCCGCGGCCAGGTTAATCGCCTGCCGGCGAAGCCGACGGTGGATTTTTATGTGGTCAATGAAGTGGATCTTCAGGGGCCGCACGCGCTGGAAATCAAAGCGGTTGCTCCCGATGGAAAGGTTGTGTTCACCCAAACGCAGACCGTCGATGTGGCGGGCGGCGATACGTATGGGCAGCTCCTGCTGCGCGACGTCGAAGTGGCGCTGGCGGGACGGCCCGGAGAATATCGGGTTGAAGCGCGCCTGCTGGACAAGCAGGGAACCGTAAAGGCCAGAGGTCATGACACCGTGGTGACGGTGGACTGGCAGTCTGCCTCGATTTCCGGAAACGGCGCGGTGTTTGAAAGCAATCCGGATGTCTCGCGTTTTCTCAAAGAGGGCTTCGGGCTCGACGTTCCGGCCTACTATGGAACGCAGGGCAGGCTCGACTGGCTGGTTGTTACCCGGCCGCCGCAGCCCTTTATGGAACTTGTGGGATGCGATGACCTGATCGATAAAAACGGGCAACCCGGCGGTTTAACGGTCAGCTACTATCGCGGGGATGACTTCCGTGAAAAGTTCAGCGAACGTTTGGATGAGCGCGTGTATTTTGATGCCGACCGCGGGGCAACGCCCGATCCGAGCGTTCCGCTGATTCAGGATTACAGTATTCGCTGGGAAGGGCAGCTTATTCCGCCCGCGTCCGGAGAATATGAATTTGAAATGCTGCGCGACGGCCGCGATGAAAAAATGCGCCTGCAGGTCAACGGACAGACCATCATCGATAACTGGAGCAATCCGCGCAAGCGAACGGATCTTTCAGGAAAAATCATGCTGGAGGGCGGCGCGCCGGTTTCTATCGTGGTGGAGAGTTATAACGGCGACGGCGGCGCACGGACGCATTTGCTCTGGAAAGCCCCGGGACAGGAATCGGTGAATCCGGTCGATGTGCTGAAACGGGCTGAACGCGACGGTACCACCATTATTATCGCAGACTATGCGGACGAGTGGATGGAAGCGCTGCAGGAAACAACCGCAATGAAGTATAACGGCCGGATTGACGTCGGGATCAATTGGCGCGGCGGGCAGTTCTTTGCCCGCGAGCACGATTTGTTTGACGGCCTGCCGGTCAACACGGCGCTCAACTGGCCGTATCAGCGGCTGGTGAAAAACGGCCGCAGCCGGTATGTATTGGAGCTGGACGGTGATGAGCTGGTGGCCGGTGCCTGGCAGTCGATGGGCTGCCGCCTGGGCACCGCGGTCGGCGTGGTTCCGACGGGCGAAGGAAAGATCATCGTCTCCACGCTTGAAATCTGCCCGGCGGTCAACGAACCGGCCGGACCGGCGGACATCGCCCGCAAACTTTTGGTAAACTATCTGGAATCCGCCCGCGCGCGGAAATGAGAAATAGGGGCACGGAGATGAAACTTGTATTCTCGCTGTTGATGGCAGGGCTTGCTGCCGCGGCTTTTTCCAATGATGGGGGGAAGCCGAATGTCATTATCGTGATGACCGACGACCAGGGGTATGGCGACTTTGGTTTTACGGGCAATACCGTGGTTAAAACCCCGACGATCGATAAGCTGCGTGAGCAGGGCACCCTGCTGGACAACTTTCATGTGGATCCGACCTGTGCACCGACGCGTTCGGCGCTGATGACCGGCCGCTATTCCGACCGGGTGGGGGTCTGGCATACCGTGCAGGGCCGCAGCATGCTGCGCCGCCGCGAAGTGACCATGGCGGATGTCTTCGGGCAGAACGGGTATGCCACCGGTATCTTCGGAAAGTGGCATCTGGGTGACTGCTATCCGTACCGCCCGGAAGACCGGGGATTCCAGCATGCGGTTTATCATGCGGCCGGCGGCATCGGTCAGGCGCCGGACTACTGGGGCAACGACTATTTTGACGATACCTATATCGTAAACGGTAAACAGCAGCGCTTTGAGGGCTTCTGCACCGATATCTGGTTTGCGGAAGGCATGAAGTTTATCGAGGCCAATAAAGAC
>JBFJYX010000202.1:0-5952 GCA_041622415.1 Pontiella sp. | reverse complement strand
TTCCTTGCTGCCGTGCGGCACCGAAATACGAATCACAAACCCGGCAAAGATCCGCAAAGCGTATATTCCGCGGATTATCCGACATCTTTTTCAGAATATCATCAATTGCTGCCATCGGTTTATATAGTATCACTATTGATACTTGGCACAAGCCTGTAAATGATATTATGTGACATCTGAAGGGGTCAAAGGAGCTTTGCCTTTTTGCCCTTTTCGCGTGATGCGATCATGCCCGTTATGCACGTTTTTTTTAGACTGCAGAGTCGCGCTGATTCAGGTAGTTGAGGATGGCGGCGGTGGGAGCGAGATCGCCTTTGGCTTGGTAGGTTTCGATGCGGGCGAGCTCTTTGTGGATAAGCTGGCGGCGTTCGGCCTGCAGGGTGCCCTGGGAGTGGACGACGGTTTCGTTCCAGGGGAAGGCCCGGCCGGGACAGCTGTAGATCCTGATGTCGGCGTTTTCTTCGAGCGCGATGGTGATGGCGGTCATAAAGGCGCGGAGCTGGTGGAAGGGCGGCGAAATAATTTCCAATGCCTGGAAGCGTTGGTGCTGCACATAGTCGATGAGCGCCTGAGCTTCGGTCCGGGTGTTGAGCAGGATGGAATCACTCATGGGGATTTCGGCGATCCGTCGGGGATCCAGGTCGGATTGCAGGAGTTCTTTTTTCCACGGGCCGGAGCCGGGATATCCGCTGCGCGGCCGGGTGTTGAGCAGCAGGATCTGCCGGGCCGGGCTGTGCGGGGCGGCAGAGAGGGCGGACTCCTGGTTGCTTGCGGTCTGTGCAAACAGATAGGCGGCATCGGCGGGCTGTGGCGACGGTATATCGTTGAATGTCCTGAAGATCAGTTCGGCCAGTTCCCCGGTCATATGTTCCCCCCTGAATTGAAACCACCCTACGTGCGGGGCGCGGGTATGAAAAGAAAACGGCGCCTTGAAATTCAAGGCGCCGTCGGTATGTGTGTGTGTGTGGCAGGTGCAGTTTAACTGCAGCTCGGGTCCTTAACGTAATACTGGCCGACGAGGTCCCAGTTGATCACGTTAAAGAAAGCCTTGATGTAGTCGGGGCGGCGGTTCTGGTAGTGCAGGTAGTAGGCGTGCTCCCAGACGTCGAGGCCGAGGATCGGCGTGCCGTCGCAGGGCACGTCTTTCATCAGCGGGTTGTCCTGGTTGGGGGTGGAGCAGATGCTCAGCGTTCCGCCGTCATGTTTGCAGAGCCAGGCCCAGCCGGAACCGAAGCGCGTGGCCGCGGCGTCGCTGAAGGCATCCTTGAAACCGTCGACACTGCCGAAGGAATCTTTCAGCGCGGCGAGCAGCTCGCCGGTGGGTTCCTGTTTTTTTCCAGTCATAATTTCCCAGAAGAGGGAGTGGTTCGCGTGGCCGCCGCCGTTATTGCGGACCGCCCCGCGCTTGGCTTCGGGCACTTTGTCGAGGTTGGCGCAGAGTTCGCACAGCGGGGTGTCTTCGAGGCCGGTGCCTTCAAGGGCGGCATTCACTTTGGTGATGTAGGCCTGGTGGTGCTTCGTGTGATGAATTTCCATGGTGCGCGCATCGATGTAGGGTTCGAGGGCGTCGTATCCATAGGGGAGTGCTGGTAATTCATAAGCCATAATAAACCTCCGGTAAGTTTTCGTTTCAACTGACGCCATAATGGATCGAATGGGGCGGGAGTCAATAAAATAGTACCGAAAAGGTATTATAAAGATCGGGACTGCGGCGGGGCGGGGAACGGCGGGCGGGTTCCGGTGTCGTCCGGCCGCGGGGAGGGGGGTAGCGGGGCACCGATTCATTCGGGATTCGGGCATGCGGGCCATCCATCCCCAATTAGGGTTGAATAAATTTCCAAACCTTGGAGAATAGACCTCTTTTCCAGCGATTAAGGTGATATGGACAGCAATACAAATATAGCGATTCTGGGATTCGGCCTGATGGGGGCTTCGCTCGCGCTCGGGCTGAAAAAACGCGGCTTTACGGGGCGCATTATCGGGTATGCCCGGCGGGAAGAGACCCGCCGGCAGGCGCTGGAAAACGGCGTGGCGGATCAGGTGTTTGCGGATCCGGCCGATGCGGTGCGCGAGGCGGATATCGTGGTCATCTGCGTGCCGATCTGGACGATTGCCAAATTGGCGGAGCAGATTGTGCCGGCGCTGAAGCCCGGGGCGGTGGTGACGGATGTGGGCAGCACGAAGTCGGAGCTGCTGAAGCTGATGTGTCCGCTTTTCCAATCCTCGGACGCGCATTTTGTGGGATCGCATCCGATTGCCGGTTCGGAGAAGACCGGAATCGAAGCGGGCAATCCGGATTTGTATGCGGGGCGTCTCTGTATTGTCTGTCCGGTGATATCGACGCCGCCGGAAGCGGATGCGCTGGTTTCCAATCTCTGGAAAAGTGCGGGGTCGGAGGTGGTGGAGATGTCGCCCGGCGAGCACGATGCCATGCTGGCTTCGACGAGCCATCTGCCGCATATGATTGCCGCCGCACTGGCGCGTTCGGTTGCGGGCGGTGATCCGTCGAAAAAAGCGGACTATTGCGGGACGGGGTTCAAAGACACGACGCGCGTGGCGTCCGGGTCGGCCGACATGTGGGTGGACATCATTGACACCAACCGCGATGCGCTGGTGGAGGAGATTGACCGTTTTCACGACGAGCTGCAGGGGCTGATTAAAATCCTGCGCAGCGGCAACGGCGACGATATCCGGAAATGGCTGGAAGACGCGCGTGACGACCGCGATGAAATTCTGAAACTAAACCGATTTCTTAAGAGGTAATTAACCACGAAGAGCACTAAGGCTGCACCAACTTCGAGTACTTAGTGTCTTTGTGGTTGAAAATGAATATGAGCAGTAAAACAGTATATCCGGCGAAGCTGGAGGGGAGCGTGCGCGTTCCCGGCGATAAGAGTATTTCTCAGCGCGTGGCCATGCTGGCTGCGCTGGCGGACGGCACATCCAAAGTGACCGGCTACCTGATGGGCGAGGATGCCCGCAGTACCCTTTCGGCCATGGAGCAGATGGGCGCGAAGGCGGAATTTAAAGACGGCGCGCTCTATATTACCGGCGTGGCCGGCAAGCTGCAGCAGCCGGCGGAACCGCTGGATATGGGCAACTCCGGAACGGGCACGCGCCTGCTGGCCGGTATTGTGGCCGGTTCGGGAGTCGAGGCTTCGATGATCGGCGACGACTCGCTTTCATCCCGCCCGATGGGCCGGATCCGGCATCCGCTGGAGCTGATGGGCGCGAGCATCGGACTGACCGGACAACGCGGTACGCTGCCGATGATGATTGCCGGCGGCAATTTGAAGGGTATCGGCTACCTGCTGCCGATGGCGTCGGCCCAGGTGAAATCCTGCGTGCTGCTGGCGGGCCTTTTTGCCGAGGGTAAAACCACGGTGATCGAGCCGCGCCCGACGCGCGACCATACGGAGAAACTGTTCCAGGCACTGGATATTCCGATTGAGATCAACGGCCTGGAAATTTCGGTGGAAGGCTCCGGCAAAGACGGGGTGCATTTCAAGGCGCGCGATTTTACGGTGCCGGGCGATTTTTCGTCGGCCGCGTTCTGGATTGTTGCGGTGGCGGCGCGCCCCGGTGCGGAACTGGTGATTGAAAACGTGGGGCTGAATCCGCGGCGCACGGCGCTGCTGGATGTGATGAAGCGCATGGGCGCGGATATTGACGTGACGGTGACCGAAGCGAAGGGCGATCCGATCGGGAATATCAAGGTCCGCGGCGCGCAGCTGAAGGGCACCGTGATTGAGGGCGACGAGATTCCGAACCTGATTGATGAAATTCCGATCCTCTGTGTGGCCGGCGCGTTGGCGGAAGGTAAAACCGATGTGCGCGATGCGGCGGAGCTGCGGGTGAAGGAGTCGGACCGGATTGCCGAGATGGTGAAAAACCTCCGGCTGTTCGGTGTGCAGGTGGAAGAGAAAGAGGACGGCATGGTGGTGACGGGGCCGAATACGCCGGTTACGCCGGACGCGGTGATCGACAGTCACGGGGATCACCGCATTGCGATGTCGGCGGCGATTCTGAACAGCTTTGCCACAGGGCCGCTGACGATTGATAAGGTGGGCTGCGTGGATACCTCGTATCCGGAATTCTGGCAGCACTTCGAACAGCTCGGCGGTAAAATAGGATAATCGTTCAACGCAAAGTCGCGAAGAGCGCAGAGTCCCGCAACGCTTTGCGAACCTTTGCTTGCTCTGTATCTTTGCGTTGGTTTTTTTGGTTTGGAGAGAGAATGAACAAAACAATTGCAATAGACGGGCCGTCGGCATCCGGTAAATCATCGGTTTCGAAAGGCGTGGCGGCGGCGCTGGATTTTATTTATGTGGATTCCGGGGCGCTGTACCGGGGGATTACCTGGCAGGCGCTGCGTAAAGGGGTGGACACCACGGACGCGGCGGCAGTCATTGACTGCATGGAAAGCGCGGACTGGGACTTTTTTGTGCAGGACGGCGCCGCGACGTTTTCGGTGGATGGCGATGTGCCGGTGCAGGAGCTGCGCGAAAAAGCGGTGCGCGAAAATGTGGCCCATGTGGCGGTCATTCCGGAAGTACGCACCTTTGTGGTGGACAGCCTCCGCGCGCTGGAAAACTTCGGTTCGCTGGTGATGGAAGGCCGGGACATCGGCTCCAAGGTTTTCCCGGATTCGCCCTATAAATTTTATCTGGATGCGGATCCGGAAGAGCGCGCCATGCGGCGATATCGCGAGCTGGTGGAAGCCGGCGAAAGTGAAAAGGCCGAAGAGGTGATGGAGAGCCTGAAGAAGCGTGACAAGATTGATTCGACCCGTAAGACGGATCCGCTGACCGTGGCTCCGGGCGCCCAGGTGATTGACAGTACATCGATGACCTTAGAGGACGTGATCCGGACGGTTGTTAATGCGGTAACGGAGGAATGAAATGATTGATCCCGTCAAACATGAAGTGATGGCCGATATGCGTGTGTATCAGGCATCGACGCGTGTGTTTAAACTTTTCCTGCTGATCTGGCACCGTCTACGCATCCGCGGGGCGGAAAACATACCGGACCGGGGCGGCGTGCTGCTGGCGTCGAACCATGCGAGTTTTCTGGATCCGCCGGTGGTGGGCGTGGGGTATCGCGGCCGGCCGGTGCATTTCATGGCGCGCGATACGCTGTGGAATTCCAAGTTCGGTTCGTGGTGGATGGATCACGTCGGCTGTATTCCGGTTTCGCGCGGCACGGGCGATATCAAGGCGCTGAAGCTGACCATCAAGGCGCTGAAGGAAGGCAAGGCGGTTTCGATGTTTCCGGAAGGTACGCGCACGGAAGACGGCGAGCTGCAGGAAGCCAAGGGCGGTATTGGATTTATTATTGAGAAGTCGGGCTGCGTGGTGGTGCCGGCCTATATTGACGGCACCTACAAAGCACATCCCAAAGGGACAAAATTTATCAAGCCGTGCAAGGTGACGGTCACCTACGGAAAGCCGATTACGCAGGAGGATTTCAAAGCCCTGGGCACGGGGCGTGCCGCGTATGAGGATTATGCCAAACTGATCATGCAGCGGATCGCGGATATCCGCGACGGGAAAGGGATTTAATGAAACTGGTACAGGGTCAGATCTGGAAAAAAGGGGACGAGTATATCCGTCTCGTCGAGCGGGAGCGTCTCTCGGTGAAATATAAGGTGATGGCTGATCCCGTGTCCGGCGAGGGCACGCTGCATGAGATCTCTAAAAAAGAGTTCTGCCGGCTGATCAAAGAGGCGGAACTGATGAAGCCGGGCTCGGAGTTTCCCGGCCCGTCCGAAGAGATTTAGGGCGGTGCGCACGTGAGCGAAACAATGCATGAAGCCCTGCGCCGTGTATTTGGTTTCCAGCAGTTCCGGCCGAACCAGCAGGAGATTGTTGAGCATATCCTGAAGCAGCAGGATGTATTTGCCGTCATGCCGACCGGCGGCGGGAAATCGCTCTGCTACCAGCTGCCGGCGCA
>JBFJYX010000201.1:0-5953 GCA_041622415.1 Pontiella sp. | reverse complement strand
TACGGCATCATCATGGTGTGTCCGGACGGCGGCCGAACCAGCTGGTATTTTGACAGTCCCGTCGATGCGTCCTATCAGTATGAAACCTTCGTGGCCGAAGAGTGCGTTGCATACATCGATCGGCACTACCGAACCAAAGCGCAGCGCACCTGCCGCGCGCTCTCCGGCAACAGCATGGGCGGGCATGGAACCCTTTTCCTGGCGATTCGCCACCCGGATGTTTTCAGCGTGGCCGTACCGCTCAGCGGCGGGGTGGATATCCGCCCGTTCCCTGAAAGGTGGGACATTAAAAAGCGGATCGGCGATATCGAGACCTATCCGGCAAACTGGGAAAAATATACGGTCATTAATCAGGCGAAGGCGTTGAAGGACGGCGAGCTGGCCATTTCGATCGACTGCGGGTCGGAGGACTTTTTTATCGGGGTGAACCGCGCGCTGCACGCGCAGCTGCTGGCGGCCGGGGTCAAGCATGGCTATACCGAGATGCCCGGCGGCCATACCTGGGCATACTGGAACGATGCGATTCAGCGGCAGATCCATTTTATTGATCAGCAGTTTCAAAAATAGTCCGCCGCATTCCGGCGTGTCCCTCAGACGCCGCATGTCAAAGACTTGGGATGTTGAGTTAACACGTTAATCTGTTTTCGGCTTCCGGAGCGGGGGCCGATGGCATAGCTTCCGTCATTCTGCGAAAATCGGCAACGTCTGCCGTAAAACGGCTCACGGGGAGGCGGCAGTACGCGAAGGAGTATGATGAAAAAGTGTATCGTGTTTATGATTTTTTGCGCCGCAACGGCCGCTGTTGCTGCATCCGTACCGGCCGCCGAGCCTGCGCCGGTTCCTGAAGCTGCATCCGAGGGGGTGGATTTTGAGATCGCTCCGGGATACCGGCTGATCTCCTCGCTGGAAGAGCTGGCGGAATGCGCGGCACAGAGCGGTCAGAATATCCGCATGCGACCGGGCACCTATGAGGTTAAAAAGACCTACTTTCCTGACGATCCGAAGATTATTTTTAATTTCAGCGGTTCGGATAATATCTTCGATCTGACTGATGTGCGGATCGAGATTGATACGCAGGTTTATGCGGATATGCCGAATTCGAAGGACGTTCATGGGTATATGGGATTTAATATCTACGGCGATCACATCACCTTTCTCGGCGGTGAGTTTGAGGATATCGGCGAACAGGTGGGGCCGCGCGGCGCCAACGAATTTGTGGTGATGGGGAATGATTTCACGATGAAGGGCTGTTCGGTCACGATCCGCGGCTCGGCGCCCTACGGTTACGGCGATATGTACGGCAAAGGGCGCGGTGCTTTTGTGAAGCTGCAGAAGCATGCCTTGATGTCGGTGATGGGCGACCGCATCCTGATTGAGGACTGCGACTTGAAGATTTTTTCCTACGGTCACGGCATTCATATGCACGGTTCGCAGGATAATGTGTTTCGCAATGTGAAGATGCTGGGAGCGATCCGTCTGACGGATGAACTGTATAAAGAGAAAACGGGGCCGGCTGCGGAGCACGATTATAAAATCATGTTCCCGCCGTGGCTGCAGGGTGAACCGATTCCGAAAGGGCAGATGCTGAGCCTGACGGAAGACGGAATCCGGGCCTATGTCCGCGGAACCAATAAAGACGGCGAAACGCGCAATACCGGGCATGTTACGGTTGAAAACTGCACCATCGTGCGTATGCGCGGTGCCATTGCGCTCGCGGCGGCATCGAGTGCAACGGTAACGGATACGACCGTGCGGGAATCGGCCGGCGCCTATGGGCTTCCCTCCGACTGTGTCGTGCGTCGCTGCAAGGGTGATGCTTCGTATGGCCCGCTGGTTTACGTTCCCTACAGCAACCGCCGGAATGCGGACGTTGAACTCGAACTGGTCGAGACGGATAAGGATGCGGGCGATCATAATCTGGCTAATATCGTGGGCAGTGATCATAAAATCAGGATCACCTATTCCGGAAAAAGACGACCGAAGAAGCAGCGTCAGATTGTGCTGGGTTCCACCGGAGACCGGTACCGGGATGACAACACCGATGAGAAAGAGCTTCGGGAAAAAAATTATGCGCGTGGCGTTACGCTCATTAATGAAACGCCGCATCCGGTCTTTCTGACGGAATTCTCCTCGAACTGCGAAGTGATTACCCGCGGGTCAGTGAAGGACCGGGGAGACGATAACCGTAAAACGAAACCGTGATGTAAGCGTTGCCGCGGTTTCCAGGCATTGGAACCGGCAGCGGGTTGATGGTGAACGTCTTAATAAACGTTAGTTTTATCTAACACCTGATGTGCAGCGGCGTCGGATAGTGCAGGGAGGATTGTATGAAATTACGTATGATGAACCGCGTTTTTCCGGTCGTTTGGGCGATGGTGTTGAGCGTGCCGGCACAGACGGTGGTGAGTTCGTTTGCCGAGTTGCAGCCTTATCTGGACGATAATGATGTCCACGTGGTCATGACGCCCGGCACCTACCGTATTACGGAAGCGGATTGCGGATCTTCGGGCAGCGGCCTTTTTTCGGTGCCGCCGATTTTTACCTTTTCGGGAACCAATACGGTTTTTGATTTCACGGACGTCGTCTTTGAATTTGAAACCGGCATTTTTCAGCGGTTCGGCAATGTGGATGTCAAGGAGGTTGCGGTTTTCGGTCAGAACCAGGTGCTGAAAAACCTGACGATGAAGGATATCGGAATCACGCGGCCCACCCGGACCGCACTTGGCGTTTTGCTCGACGGCGTGGATAACCGGGTCGAGGGGTTCCATTTAACGGTGCGCGGATCGCAGCCGTATGGGTATGGCGATATCTTCGGCAAGGGCAGCGGATATGTGATCAAGCATTTCAAGCATTCGGCCATCCTGGTGCGGGGCGAGGGCAACCACCTGCTGAACTGTAAAGTATTTCACCGGGCGTACGGCCACGGCATTTTCTGCCAGGGTTCCCGGAATGCGGTGATTGAAGGGTGCTATGTGGAGGGCGAGGTCCGGACATCGGACGATGTGCTGGCGGAAGCCGGTTCGGGCTCCGCGGCCGACGGCGTGAGCTTTGTCACCAACTGGGGCGAGGATGAAAACGGGGAAAACGGCTATGTGCTGCAGCCCGGCTGGATGTTCAGCCTGCAGGAGGACGGTATCCGGGCATACAATACGGGGCCGGGCCTGGAAGGGACCAATACCGTGAATACCACGGATATGCAGGTCATCGACTGCACGGTTTTCAATATGCGATCCGGGGTGACGATCGGTTTCTGCAATGATACCAAGTATGTCGAAAACTGCGTGACGCTCGGAACCGAAAACGGCTATTGGGTGGGCACCTACGGCGAGATTGCCGATTGTGCCGGGGACGCGGCCTACGGCCCCTTGCTGGTCAATGCCTACCAGAATGACCGCGACAGCGTGGTGGATCTGACCGTGCTGGCTCATCAGGAACGGTACGGCAATGAAATCCTCGCCTACGTCGGCGGTACGCGGCACAACATGACCTTCCGGGGAAGGGATGCCTCTGTTGATCCCAACCTGAACATTATGTTGTCGGGCATCCGCACGGGCATTCGGCAGTATGTCGTGAACACGACGTATAATGATTTTTCGACGACGGATGCCGTGCTCACCAACCTGACGAAGCACCCGGTGGTGCTGGCTGCTAAGTGTACGGGCGCCGCCGGGCAGTCGGACGGTTCAGTTTCGGACGTCGGCACCAATAATAATATTGCGCAGGTGGCGACTGCGCCGGCCGGCGGATACGGCATTCTGCAGCGCATCGAAGCCGAAGCGTTCAGCACGAAAAGCGGCGTATCCGTTCAGACCGCAGGTGACGGCATCCTGTTTGTGACTCCGGCCGATAACGGCGACTGGATCTGCTTTGAGGATTTCTTTTTGGGCTCCGGTCCGAACCGTTTTGAAGCCCGTGTGATGAGCGGGGCGGCGGCGGGGGCGATCGAGCTCCGGCGGAACAGCCCGGCCGGTGAGCTGCTGGGTTCGCTGGCGGTTTCGAGTAACAGTCCCCTTTGGTCGGTGGAAACGGCCGTGCTGGATGAGCCGCGCACCAAGTGCGATCTCTATCTTGTATTCAAAGGGACCCCGGGGGCGCTGCCGAAGCTGGACCGTTTCCGCCTCTATGTGGATTTTGACGGGCGGATGGAGTCGCGGGGACTCGTGGGGCATTGGAGCTTTGATGATATGGCCGGTACGCTTGCGCTGGATGCGTCGGGCTACGGTCACCACGGCACGGTCACCAACGGGGCCTGGGTGAGCGGTAAACGCGGCGGGGCGCTGGCTTTTGACGGCAGCTCTTCGAGCGTGGCCATTCCGGCCGCCGCGTTTGAAACGGTGAATGAAGAGGTGACGGTGGCGTTCTGGGCGAACGGCGGCGCGTCGCTGCCTTCGGAGAATGCGGTGTTTTATGCGGAGGATTCGGGGAATGACCGCGCGCTGAATATTCACCTGCCCTGGACCGGGGGCACGGTATACTGGGATGCCGGGAACGAGTCGGGCTATGACCGCATCAGCCAGACCGCCGACGTTTCCGCCTACCGGGGCACTTGGAGCCATTGGGTGTTCTCGAAAAATATCAAGACGGGCAATATGCGGATTTACCTGAACGGTGCGCTCTGGCACGAAGGGATTGATAAAAACCTGACGATGACGGACATTACGGCGGCGAGTATCGGCAGTCAGTTTGCGGGGCGCTATTGGGACGGCTTGCTGGATGATGTCCGCCTCTACGATGTTGAGCTGATGACCCATGAAGTGGCGGCGCTGTATGCCTCCTACACGTCGACCGCATCCGGCGTGCCGCACAGCTGGCTCGACGCCCACGGATTGGTGTCGGGCAGCGACTATGAAGCGGCCGCTCAGGCCGATGCCGATGGCGACCGTTCGAGCAACGGCGATGAATTCCGGGCGGCGACGAATCCGACGAATGCGGCGTCGGTGCTGCGCATAACGGATGCCGCCGCGGCGAATGACGGATTTGTGCTGGAATGGTCGGCCGAAACCGGAAAAGTTTACCGGGTCTGGAATAAAACCGCGCTGAACGGAGCGGCATGGACGCTTCTGGAGAAGGACGTTCCGGCAGTCCCGCCGGCCAACAGCAGCACGGTGATGACGGACCGCGCCACAGGTTTTTACGTGGTGGAGGTTGAGTAAACCGCTGATAAACGGTTTTTTACGGGAGGCGGTGTCAGGGTTTAACTGTGTAACTTATTGCAGGTGCTTTTTTTTCCTGCATTTGTTATATATTCCGGAGTTTGGAAAAGGGCCGTTATGCAGCGATTCCGGCCGAAGCTTTTCGACTGAAGTTTGGTATTATTTATAGGTGGACCCCGTCATGAGTATTAAGAAAAGATTTTTTGCAAAACATGCCAAATCCAGTGCGGCGCTGGTCAGCCTGGGCATCCATGCGCTCCTGATCGTGATTGCGCTTTCGTTTGTGGCCGTAACGGTGATTCAGAAAGAAGAGCAGTCGTTCGAGGCCAAGCCGGTCAACCGCCCGAAAATGCAGCTGAAAAAACTGCAGGTTCCGGTCAACGTCAAAAAGAAAAAGACGCAGAAGCCGAAGCTGCGCAAGCGTATTGTGGTGCAGCCCAAGCTGAACCAGAGCGTTCCGGACATTAAAATGCCGGAGATCACCGGGGTGAAAGGCGGACTGGGGAATTCCGCCGGTGACGGACTCGGCGGTGCCGCCGGACTCGGATTTTCGATGCCGGAGATTGAGATCTTCGGGATTAAGGGCAAGGGCGAAAAGGTTTTCCTGATTCTGGATACCAGCAACCACATGCTGGTGGATGAAATGGGCGGTATTCCGGCCTATACGATTATTAAAGAGGAACTGCTGCGCATCGTTGATTCGCTGCCGTCCACGGCGCTGATTAATGTGGCGGTGTTCCGCGGGGGATCGGTTCAGACGGCATTTCCGCAAATGGCTCCGGCCAGTGCGCCGAACCAGG
>JBFJYX010000200.1:0-5963 GCA_041622415.1 Pontiella sp. | reverse complement strand
CTTCCATCCGGTCTTTGAACACGCCTCCTCCAGAGTATCTAAAAACATCAGATAATCTCTATCGTCAAGATAGACGGCCTCCTGATGGTTTCCGCGGCTCATCACATGATAGAGGGCGCCGGGATATTCTATGCGCGGCTTCCTTGGCATAAAGAGATTTTGTACTCCACCGTCAGGCAGCGGTCAATTCCCGAACTGTCCCTTCAGCAAATATAGCCCGAGCACAATTAAGAGGGCCGGGGCGCGGGAGACGGATATTCCTAAATTCCCGGACCGACCCTCATCCGACGAGTCACCAGGCGGGTCAGTCCGGGAATTCAGGAACCGGGGCCGGTCCTGAAAAATGACTTTTCACAGAATCATGATAAGAAAGGAGCCGGCCCGGATTCTTGAGCAGCACCTATTCTACCTGTTTGACTTTTTTCAGGCGGGAGAGGGCTTCGAGAAAATAATAGTCGGCATAGTTGATGTGCACGTCGACTTCGCTGTTTTTATTCAGGTTGCCGACGCTGTGCAGCAGCAGGCACTGATACTGATCCGATTTCGCGAGATACCGTTCCGTGGAAAGTTCGCTCAGCGATTTCTCCGCCGCTTTCAGATACTTTTTGTTCCCGGTGAGCTGCGACAGCTCAATCAGGGCGCTCGAAGCCACCGCCGCGGCCGAGGCATCTTTGTACGGTTTATCGTCCGGTGCATCAAAATCCCAGCGCGGAACGCCGTCGGCCGGCAGGCGTTTCAGATAAATGGCCGCCGCTTTTTCGGCCTGCGCCAGATAGCGGAGTTCCCCGGTTTCCCGATACATCATCGTGTAGCCGTATATCGCCCAGGTCTGCCCGCGCGCCCACATCGAATCATCCGCAAAGCCCTGATGCGTCTCTTTTTTAAGCACATCACCCGAAGCAAAATCATAGGTCAACTTATGATACGTCGAGCCGTCGGGACGGAAATGGTTTTTCATCGTCGTGTCGGCATGCGCCAGCGCGATTTCCCGCAGGCGATCTTCCCCGCCGTTTTCAGAGGCCCAGAGCAGCAGCTCGAGATTCATCATATTGTCGATGATCACGCGGAAGGTTTTGATGTTTTCGCTGTGAATATTGCCCCACGACTGAATCACCTGCGCCGTCGGCTGAAACCGTGTCGCCAGTGTATCAGCGGTTTCGAGTACAATCGCTTTATAGGCGGGATTGCCGGTCAGCCGATAGCCGTTGCCGTAACTGCAGCCCACCATGAATCCGACATCGTGATGCCGGTCAAAATTTTTCAGCGGCTCCAGCGGCGCGGTCCATTTTGCGGCCTGCGCTTTCCAGGCTTCTTCCTGGTTCTGTTCATAAATCAACCACAGGCAGCCCGGAAAAAATCCGCTGGCCCAGTCCTCGATTTTAACCTGATGCCACGTGCCGTCCGCATGGCTGTTGCGCGGCATGCCGTCCGCCGGATCCAGCGATTCGACCGCCTGGCCATACCGGGTTTCTGCGAAATCAAAAACCGCGTCAATCTCCTCCGCCGTCATTGCACACGTACTCCACGCACCCAAAACGACCAGCGTTCCCGCAACTCCAACCCGTGTATTCAACATCAAGCTCTCCATCTGCGCCCCGGAATTCCAGCGCATATTTTTTCAACTCTTCCGGTCAAACCCGATCCAACCCTGTGCCCAAGCTTACACTGTATGATCTCCCCGCCGGGCGGATTGGGACACTCGGATTCGGTTTTATGCGGGCATCACACGCCCAAATCATTTTCCCAGGAACTGCTCCGCCGGTACCGGCTGGTCATATTCCCGAATGCGGATGTTCCGGTAAAAAATCTCCGCCGTCTCGGACTGAAACCCGAAAATGCCGGCCGCGGGTTTTAACTCAAAGGCCATGTTAACCACGTCGCCGTTGAGCTTATGAATGGCATACTGATCGCCCATCACAATGATTTCACAGGCATTCCACTGTCCATCCAGCGCGTGGTGATTAGCGGTGGGCCTGGCATAATGCAGCCACCCCTTGTCATACGGCTTGCCGCCGTCATCCGGATGCAGATAGGTGCCGTCGGCGGCCGCATACCAGGTATAACCCGCCCCGCCCGGACGGATCAGGTCGCCCGTGTGATTGCGGTCTTTAGTGTGGTCATAGCGGATCTGGTATTCGATGCCCACCGGCCAGATGCGGTCATCGGTCACGTGATAATAGACCCCCGCATCATACTGCCACTGGCTGAAGTTGTTGGCCTTTTTGGTGCCCCACTTATACTCAAAGCGCAGGACATAGTTGGTGTAGGCCTTTTCCGTGTAAAAAAGGCCGTGCGTATCGTTCGCCCCGGTATCCAGATTATATTCCTCCGGGAACGCATCGTTGAAAACATGGATCACACCGTCTTCAATCGCATACACCTTTCGGGCCATCTCCTCGTCACCGCTGCGGATCTTCAGATACCAGCCGTCCCAGTTCTGCCCGTTAAAGATGGTTTTAAATCCTTCTTCCTTTTCCACCGCCGCAGCACTCAGCGAAAAGCTGAGCGCCAGCATAATTTGAATGGATGCGCGCTTCATCATCTATTCCCCGCTCACAAGTTTGGATTCCGACAGCTTGGTATTCTGTGCTTTGTCTTTTTCAACGGACTCATGCCGAAAAACAATCCGGTCCAGCTTGAATTTCCGGGACCGGCCGGAAATCACCAGCTTATAGATTTCCCCCGCTTTAAAATCATAAACCGCCACGCGTTTATTGCTGTGCCCGCCGGGATCAATCCGATTGCCGCTGGCCCATACCAGCTTCATATGATCGCCCCCGAAAAATTTGGTATCCTTCTGCAAGGTCGCCAGCGGCGCATCTTTCCCATGGGACTCCCCCGGGTTCGGCCCCGCACCATAGTTGCCTTCCACCCGGATATAGCAGTCATTGGCGACGTCTTTACGCTCCCCGACGGTTTCGCGGGCGCAGTAGAGGTGAAGATAATACAGCCCGGATCGGTTTATTTTAAACGTATATTCCAGCGGCGATTTTGCCGGCCCGGAACTGGTATTGTTTCCGGCAAACTCCAGGTATCCCGCTCCGGTATGGTCATTGTCCAAGCCCCCCTCTTTCTTCACCCAGAGGTCCAGGTCAGACGGGGTATTTTCCGCTTCGATGATGACCATTCCGTCATCCTCCACATAAAAGCGGTCCGATGAAACACTCTGACCCGCAGCACGGTCGTGCGGGTTGGCCATCCGTCCCCCCGGAGCATCCTGCTGTCCGAACACCGGACCCGCCAACACCACCAGCCCGGCCATCACGCTCTTTAAACCGATATCCATCCGTTTTCTCCCTTCTTTTTACGTCGATGCAACCGCCGCGCGGATAAAAATCCTACGGCTGTCCGCTTTTCCACAGCACGATGTTATCCACATCGTTCTTCTGTACTGCGCCATCCGTACTGCGGCCGCGCGCCACATCGGACTCCAGCTGCTTCAGCAGGCGCTCGGCCACTTCCGGGTGCGATGCATACAGGTTGGTGGTTTCGCCGGGATCATCCTTCAGGTTGTAGAGCTGCGCCGCCGGAGCACCATCCGCTTTAGCCTTTTTCTCATTCGGTGCCGTCCAGCCCCCGGAACCATAGGCCAGGCAGAGTTTCCAGTCGCCCTGCCGATAGGCAAAGTGCCCGCTCACACTGTGGTGGATCAGTCCTTTGCGCGAAAAGTCGGGGGCTTCGCCCTTAAAGACCGGAAGAATACTTTCGCTGTCTTCGCCCGCATTATCCGGCAGTTCCCGGCCAACGAGCTCGGCACAGGTGGCGAGCAGGTCCACCTGGCAGACCAGCTCATCGGAAACACGGCCGGCTTCAACCATCGCAGGCCATTTCACCAGAAACGGCACACGATGCCCGCCGTCCCAGATATCCGCCTTCGATCCGCGCATATGGGCACTGGCAAAGTGTTCATGCCCTTCAAGCTCCTTGAAATTAGCCGCTTTTGAGCATCCGTTATCACTGGTAACGATGAGGATGGTATTTTCTGAAATTCCCTTATCCTCCAGGGCCTTCACCACCTGACCGACCAAATCATCGGTCTGCATGACAAAGTCGCCGTATTTTCCAATACCGCTTTTTCCCTGCCATTTTTTGGATGGAACGATCGGCGTATGCGGCGACGGCAGCGGAATGTAAGCGAAAAAGGGCTTTGCGCTTTTATACTCCGAGATGAATTTAACCGATTCCTCTGCCAGCCGATCTAATACATCAATGGCTTCGAAATCTTCAGTTGCCGGGCCCGGCCGGCGGAATGCTTTGGCATGCGTACCCTCGCCCACCCAGTTACGGTCGCGAATCCAGACGTACGGGGGAAAATCAAGCGAAGCTGTAATACCGAACCATGAGTCAAATCCCAGATCGACCGGCCCGCCTTTAATGGTCCCTTTCCAGTCAATGTTCGAAAGTTCAGCCGGATCAAAGGCGCCTTTGCCCATCTTCTGCTTCAGTCCGCCCGCCGGTTTGGCCGGCTTTCCATCCGTGGTGGCGATTTCCAGGCCCAGATGCCACTTGCCGATCATTGCCGTCGTATATCCGTTTTGCTTCAGGAAGCTCGCCACCGTCATGCGGGTGGTCGGGATCAGCGGCAACCCGTATCCATCCAGCACATGGACCTGAAGTTTTGAGCGCCAGTTATAGCGCCCGGTCATGATGCCGTATCGCGTCGGGGTACACACGGACGATGTCGTGTGCGCATCCGTAAAGGTCAGCCCCTCCGCCGCCACTTTATCCATATGCGGGGTCGAAATCCTGCCCCGCTCCGGATTCAGGCAGTGCACGTCGCCGTAGCCGAGGTCATCGGCCAGAATAAACACAATATTCGGCTTCGTATCGGCGTACAGCATGCCGGCCGCCAGCAGGCCCAGGCAGATCAACAGTTTAGATTTCTTCATCACAGGATTCCCTATTTCGACTTCCAGAGTTTGATTGTTTCATTCGGCACGTCGTTTTTCGCGGCCGGCCCTTTGGTGCTGCGCCCGCGGAATATATCCTCCTCAAGCTGCCGAATCAGCCGGGCGGCCACCTCCGGATGCGACGCATACAGATTCGTTGTTTCCGCCGGATCATTTTCCAGATCATACAGCTGCGCTTCGGGCAGACCTTGTTTCTTGGCATCCCCTTCTTTCGGCGCCGTCCATCCGCCGGATCCATAGGCCAGACAGATTTTCCATTTTCCCATTCGGTAACCGAAATGACCGGAAAACGTATGATGCACAATGCCGGCACGGGTTGATTCAATGGGCTTGCCGAAAAGCGCCGGATAAAAACTGACGCTGTCCTCTGCGCCGTTTTCCGGCAGCGGTTTACCGGTCAGCTCGGCCACCGTGGCAAACACATCGATCATGCACAGCTGCTGATCGTTGGTTGATCCGGCTTCAACTTTGCCCGGCCAGCGGACCACAAAAGGAATGCGGTGCCCGCCGTCCCAGATATCCGCTTTCGAACCGCGCATCCAGGCACTGTACGCATGACCCGCCGCCTCCAGCTCCGGAAAGTTGGCTGATTTGGACGTCCCGTTGTCACTGGTAAATACAACCAGTGTATTTTCCGCAAAACCATTCTTCTCCAGCGCATCCAGAATCTGACCAAAAGCATCATCGGTCTGCATCACAAAATCAGCATGGCCATTTATCCCGCTTTTGCCTTTCCACTCTTCAGTAGGAACAATCGGGTTATGCGGTGAGCCGAACGGCACATAGAGGAAAAACGGCTGACCCGGTGTTTTTGCCCGTTCGTTGATGTATTTCACGGCATGCCGGGCCAGGCGCGGCAGCATATTCACCTCATCTTCATGCGCAATCACCGTGTCATTTTCGATCACACCCTTCATGTCACCCGCATGATGAAACCCATGATAATAATCAAAGCCGCGCGCCAGCGGTCCGTCCGGAATCTTTGAACCCACCGGAGCGAGGCTCTTCTTGTTTTTCCGCTTTACCGGCTCCCCGGTCTCCGGATCGGTGTAG
>JBFJYX010000199.1:0-5964 GCA_041622415.1 Pontiella sp. | reverse complement strand
TGATGGAACTGCTGATCATGATTGATGCCGCCAAGCGCGCATCGGCGGACCGCATTACGGCCGTGCTGCCTTATTACGGCTATGCGCGCCAGGACCGCAAAGATCAGCCGCGCGTCCCGATTACCGCGAAACTGGTGGCCAGCCTGCTGGAAGCCGCCGGGGCCGACCGGGTTTTGTGCGTGGACCTGCACGCCCAGCAGATTCAGGGATTCTTCAATATTCCTGTAGACCATCTTTATGCATCGCCGGTCATTGTTAAATATCTCCGTTCACTCGACCTGGGAGACCTCGTTGTGGTCTCGCCGGATGCGGGCGGCCTGAAAATGGCGGATGCGTATGCCAAACTGCTCGACGCCGGCATTGCGCTGGTCGGTAAGCAGCGTACCAGCGCCGAACATGTTGAGGCGAATCATCTCGTGGGCGAGGTCAAAGGCCGCGATACCCTTCTGGTGGATGACATGTCCTCAACGGCCGGTACACTGACTGCGGCGGCCAAGCTGCTGCATAAGGCCGGCGCAAAATCGATCCGTGCGGCGGTCAGCCATTCCCTCCTGACGCAGAAGGGGATCGACCGGCTTATGGATTCACCGATCACCGAGGTGGTCACCACGGACACTGTGCCGCAGCGCGAGTGGCCCGATTTTAAAATAACTGTACTATCTGTGGCCGACACGCTGGCGGAAGCCATCTGCCGGATCCACAACGACCAATCCGTCAGCTCGCTGTTCCGGGTCTGATAATTAGGAGAGAATCAATGGAAGACACTAAACTGATTGCAAAGAAAAGAAATCTGGAAGGCAGCGCCAATGTGCGTCGCCTGCGCGGCGAAGGCGTTCTGCCGGGTGTGGTATACGGCGGGGACAAAGATCCGGTTTCTGTGGTTGTGGATACTCACGACTTTGAACAGATCCTTCATCATCACTCGAGCGAAAGCGTAATGATCGAGGTTGAACTCGAAGGCGAAGGCGATATCCGTGTACTGGTGAAAGAAGTTCAGCACCATCCGGTAACCAGCGACCTGCTGCATGTTGACCTGCAGCGCGTAGTGGCCGGCCAGGCGATGACCGTTGAAATCCAGCTCGAACTCACGGGCGAAGCGGCCGGCGTTAAAGCCGGGGGTACGCTGGATCACGTGATGCACTCCATCACTGTGGAATGCCTGCCGAAAGACATGATCGAAGCGATCGAAGTCGACGTTACCGATCTGGAAATCGGCCAGAACCTGCACGTGGCCGACCTGGGCATCGAAGCAAAGTACAAGCTGCTGGTTGACGACGACGCGATTGTCTGCGGCGTTTCCGGTCCGATGGCTGAAGAGGAAGAAGAAACGGAAGCTGCTGACGGTGAGCCGGAAGTGATTACCGAGAAGAAGGAAGAAGCGTAACCGCTGCTGCGGAACGTTAAGCCTGAAGCCGCCGGGAGGATGTTTTGAAGCTGGTCGTTGGACTGGGGAATCCCGGAAAAGAGTATGAGCGCACCCGCCACAACATCGGCTTTCTCGTTGTGGAGGAGCTGGCCCGGCGCCAGGGCGCTCCGCTCAAAAAGAAGTTTTTGTTCCCCGCCCGGGTGTCGAAATGCCGGCTCGGGGAACACGAGGTGCGGTTGATTGAACCGACCACCTTCATGAACCGCAGCGGCAAGGCGGTCTGGGGCGCGATGAAAAAATGGCGCGTCGCCCCGGAAGACACCGTGGTGATATATGATGATGTCGATGTGGCGTTCGGCGGCATCCGGGTTCGGGCGAAAGGCTCGGGCGGCAGTCATAACGGTATGAAATCGATACTGGAGTGGCTGCAGACGAAAGGATTTCCCCGCGTGCGGGTTGGAATCGGGCCGAAGCCGGCCGATGCGGACATGATTGAGTTCGTGTTGGGCGACTTTGCCGAGCAGGACCATTTGAAGTTGGAAAAGGTTGTCGAACGTGCCGCCGATGCGGTAGAAAGCATCTTTTCCGTTGGAACTGAGCGAACCATGAACGAGTTCAATCAGTTGCAGATAGGTTAAGTATAGGAGAAAACCATTGAATACGTATGAAGGACTGTTCATTTTTCCGGAGGTTCTGGACGAAGAAGGACTCGACCAGGCAATTGCCCGTGTGAAAGAAGAACTCGAAAAGCTGGGCGGCTCTATTGAGAGCGCTGTCCGCATGGGAAAAAAGACCTTTGCCCGCTCGCTGCAGAAGCAGAAGGCCGGTCTTTACGTGAACATTACGTTCAAGCTTGAAGGGGAGAAGATTGACGCGTTCAAAAGCCGTCTGAAGCTCTCCACGAACGTGTTCCGTCACCAGTTTGTTGTTGCCGGCGAAGTGGAAGCCGCACAGGAGGCGTAAGTATCATGGCCAGTTTCAACAAGGTTCTGTTAATGGGGAATCTGACGCGTAATCCGGAAATCCGGTATACGCCGTCGGGGACGGCCGTTGCGGATCTTGGTCTGGCCGTAAATGAAAACTTCAAAAACAAAGCGGGCGAAACGGTTGAACAGACCTGCTTTGTGGATGTGGTTGTCTGGGGGCGCCAGGCCGAGACTTCGGCCGAGTATCTCCAAAAAGGCTCTCCGGTTTTTGTTGAGGGCCGACTTCAGCTGGACCAGTGGGAAAACCAGCAGGGCGAAAAGCGGAGCAAGCTGCGTGTACGCGCAGACCGCGTTCAGTTCCTCGGGGCTCCCGGTAAAGGTTCAGAGTTTTCTGCGGCACCCTCATCAGCTCCGCAGGATAATGTTCCGCAGTCCCCGCCGCATGCGGACGACGACGATGATGTGCCGTTTTAGAGAAAGGATATAAATTATGGCTCGTAGAGATAGAGATGATTACAAACGTGACCCGGAGCTCCTGCGCGGAGTGACCGAGGTTGATTATAAAGACGCTGAGTTCCTGAAAAAATTCATGACGGACCGCGGCAAAATTCTGCCCGGACGTATCACGGGGGCCAATGCCCAGCAGCAGCGTAATATCAAAAAAGCAATCCGCCGCGCCCGCGTTATGGGCCTGGTTCGCTAACTAAGGAGTCGCACGATGGCTGTTGAAGTACTGTTGATGGACCAGGTTGAAGGCCTGGGTATTGAAGGCGATATTGTAAAGGTGGCTGACGGCTATGCCCGTAACTTCCTTTTCCCGAAAGGCATTGCCTCGGAAGTGACCGAAGGCAAAAAACGCCAGATCGAAAAGAAACGCCTGGAGCGTCTCGCGCAGCTTGAAAAAGAAAAAGCGGCGGCCGAAGAGCTCCTCAAGAAGATTGAAGGCATTGAGTGCACCATTTCGGCGAAAGTCGGCGAAACCGGCAAAATGTTCGGTTCGGTTGGTGTTCCGGCCATCCTCGAGAAGCTGGCTGAACAGGGCGTTGAGATCGACAAGAACAAAGTCGTTCTGGCCGCTCCGCTGCACGAGCTCGGTGTGTTTGATATTGAAATCAAACTGCATCCGGAAGTGTCAGCTACCCTGAAGGTCTGGATTGTCGAAGACAAAGAAGAAAAATGATCCCCGGGGAATCAGCTGGACTGAGAATCCCCCCGCACAGCGAAGAAGCCGAGCGGGGGGTTTTAGGTTCTATATTGCTGGATCCCGCCGGCTCGCTCGATAAATGTCTGGCCAAACGCCTCGGGCACGATTGTTTTTACGATCGCCGGCACCAGGCGCTTTATGAGCAGCTGCTGGACATGAGCCAGGCCAATGTGCCGATGGACGCGCTGACCATCGGCGAATGGCTTAAAAACAAACATGTCCTCGACAAAGTCGGGGGCTACGACTATCTGGTCCAGCTGCAGGACAGCACCCTGGTGCCTGCGCACGTGGAGTTTTACTGTGACCTCGTCATGGAGAAAAAACTCTACCGCACGCTGATTGAAAAATCCTCTGAGTCGATCGACAAAGCCTACAAAGGCGAAGAGGAAGCCTCGCTGCTCATCAATGCGGCCCAGGAAGAACTCTTTGCCCTTTCCGCCCACGGCGCGGAAAAAATTCCGGACTGGAAAGACTCCGTCCGCGAAGCGTTCATCGAGATTGAAAACACCGACCCGACGCAGGTCGTCACGGGGGTTACCTCCGGACTGACCGGCCTGAACAAGCTGACGGGCGGACTCCAGAAGACGGACATGATCGTGCTCGCGGCCCGGCCGGCGATGGGTAAAACCTCGCTGGCGCTGAATATTGCGGAAAACGCGGCGCTGGGCATTAAAGGTGATCCGGTGCCGGTGGCGGTGTTCAGCCTGGAAATGTCGCGTGAGCAGCTCGTGAAACGTATGCTGTTCTCCAACGCGCGCATCGGCGCCTTCAAGCTCAAGGACGGCCGCGGCCTGACCAAGGACGAGCATGGCCGGTTGACCCGCGCGGTCGACCAGCTTTCCAAGGCGCAGATTTATATCGACGACACGCCCGGCCTCGAAGCGGTGGAAATGCGCTCGCGGGCCCGCCGCCTCAAAGAGCGCTACGGCATCGGCCTGATCGTGATCGACTATCTTCAGCTGATGAACTATTCCAAGTTTGCCAAGGATGGCCGCCAGCGCGAAACCATGGCCATCTCCGGCGCGGTTAAAGGCATGGCTAAAGAGCTGGATGTGCCGGTCATCGTGCTCTCGCAGCTCAGCCGTGCGGCGGAGAGCACCGGGGACAATATTCCGAAGCTTTCCCACCTGCGTGACTCCGGCGCAATCGAGCAGGATGCGGATATGGTTTGGCTTCTGTACCGTCCGAGCTATTATGCCAAAGGTGACGATCGGAATTCGGATAACCTGGCCGTGCTGGATGTGGCGAAATACCGCCATGGCGCGACCGGCGAAGTGAAACTTTCGTTTATCCGTGAATACACCCGTTTTGAAGACCGCGCCGAATTTGAAGATCAGTTTGATCCCGGCGAAGAATAATTTCCAACCCCCGGAAGGTTCATGAAAAAAACGCTGACCCTGATTTTAACTGTATTGGCGGCTGTGGCGGTTCACGCCGAAGTCATCAAGGATATCCGGATTGTCAACCAGGCCGGCGAGGCCTACGACATCAGTTCGGTGGCCGCCTTTACCTCCTTTAAGGTCGGCGAGCAGGTCCCGGACCGGGAAACCATTCTCTCGTCCATTGCGGTCGATGTAAACCGCATGCGCGAATCGGGCCGCTACTCCTATGTGAATGCCCGCATGGATGTCGAGGCCGACGGGGTCGTGCTGGTCTATACCGTGACGACCAAACACCGCCTGCGCCGCATTGCATTTGTCGGCGGCACCAAAAGCGGCCGTAAAATGAGAACCAAGTCCGAGCTGGAAATCGGGCAGTTTGCCGACGATTCAACCTTCGAGATGGCCGCCGCCAAACTGCGCGAGGCCTATCGCGACTACTGGTTCCCCGATGCCGAAATCACCTGGACCTCGCAAACCAACGATGAGCTCGGCACCGTGGATGTCGCCTTCCGGATTGATACCGGCAAAAAAATGGCCATCAAGGAAATCCGCTTCGAGGGCAACGACCTGATTGACGATAAAAAACTGCAGCGGGTGATTCAGCAGAAGGAAAAGCGCTGGTGGTCCTTTATTACCGGATCCGGCAAATATAAAGAGGAGTCGGTCGACTACGACGTCTTCGCCATCAAAAGCCTCTACATGAACAACGGTTTTCTCGATGCCCAGGTTTCCGAACCGGTACTGGATGCCGGCAAACCGAAAAAAGCGGCCCTGACGTTTAAGATTAAAGAAGGGCAGCGCTACCGCATCGGCAACGTCACCCTGAGCGGTCACGAGGCCTACGGCGATGAGGAACTGCGCCGGGCGGTCCGCCTGCGTCCGGGCGCCATTGCCTCGGTTGAAAATATTGAAGCCGGCAGCGAATCGATCCGGGCGTTCTACGGCAACCGCGGCTATGTGCGCACGAATGTGCGGCCGGTCTATGACGCCAATGCTGAAACCGGTATCGCCGATATTGAGTATCAGATCACGGAAGGCACGATCGGGTATATCCAGAATGTAAACATCAGCGGCAACGAGCGGACC
>JBFJYX010000198.1:0-5998 GCA_041622415.1 Pontiella sp. | reverse complement strand
TTTACCTATAAGACCATGGTGGATGGCGACTTTGTGGAGTTCTGTGCGGATGGTACCGACGGCGGGGAATTCGGCGGCGTGCTGCGCGTGATCTGCTCCGGCGGGCAGGCGGATGCCGATCGCCGGGCAATCCGTTTTTCCGGTGCTGATGAAGTTCTTCTGATTGCGGGATTTTTTGCAAACGAAGAGTCCGCTGCCGCTGTTCCCCGGTTGAAAAAGGAGCTGGCCGCGCTGGAGGGGGATTATGCAACGCTGTTTGAGCGCCACGCCCCGCTGCACCAAAAGAAGTTCAATACGGTGCGGGTCAATATCAACCCGACCGGCCCGCAGGATACGCCGAATGAATTCCTGCTGCTGGATGCGTATCAGAATCCGGCGTCCCCGGAATTGGTTCAGCGGCTGGCCGACTATGGGCGCTACCTGCTGATTTCCAGTACCCGCTCCGGCGGCTATCCGGCCAATTTGCAGGGGATTTGGAACGGCGATTATATTCCGCCGTGGGCCGGCTTCCTCGGCAATAATGAAAACCTGCAGATGAACTACTGGCAGGCGCTGCCCGGTGATCTGGAAGATTCGATGATGAACTTTTTTGACTACTTCGACGGTCATCTGGATGAATTCCGGTATAACGCGAAACAGCTGTTCGGCTGCCGGGGCATCTTTATTCCGCCGTTTATGTCGCCGGAGTCCGGCGTGCTGCGCCATACCGCTCCGCACGTGATTCATTGGACGGATGCCGCCAGCTGGCTGGCGTCGTTTTACTACGACTGGTATCTGTTCACCGGTGATGAAGCGTTTCTCAAAAACCGTGCGGTGCCCTTTATGAAGGAGGTCGCTCTGTTTTATGAGGATTACATTGTAAAGGGCCCCGATGGGAAAAACATGCTGTTCCCCGGCTCGTCTCCGGAAAACTATCCGGCAAGTATGAAGGAGCGGGTCAAGGTCCACATGAATGCGACCATTTCCTATGCGGTTTCCAAAGAGGTCTTCAGCCATCTGATCGAGGCCTGTGAACAGTTGGGCATCGAGCAGGAAGGCGTTAAGCGCTGGAAAAAGCAGCTGGCGGATATGCCGGAGTATCAGGTCAACGAAGACGGGGCCATTAAGGAATGGATGCATCCTGATTTCACCGACTGTTATGAGCACCGCCATCAGTCGCACATCTATCCGCTTTTTCCCGGCACTGAAATTACCGCGGAATCCAATCCGGAAATTTATGAAGCCTGTCGTGTGGCGATCGAAAAACGTTTGGTCATCGGCCTGTCGTCGCAGACCGGGTGGTCGCTGGCGCACATGGCGAACGTCTATACCCGGCTGGGCGACGGGGAGCGTGCGCTGGAGGCCCTGAATATCCTGGCGCGCTGCTGCCTGGGGCAGAACCTGTTTACCTATCACAACGACTGGCGCAAAATGGGCGTCACCACGACGCATGTGTATGGCCGGACCTCTCCGTTTCAGATGGATGCGAATTTCGGCATTCCGGCGGCGGTGATGGAAATGCTGTGCGGATCCACCTCCGATGTGCTGCGGATCCTTCCGGCCCTGCCGGCTGCGTGGCCAAGCGGCTCGTTTGATGACCTGCTTACGCGTGTCGGGGCGCGCACGTCGGCGTCCTGGGATATGGAACAAAGGACGATTGAACTGACGCTCACCGCCGTCCGGGATAATGCATTCGATCTCAAGTTTCCGGGAGAAGTCGCCGAGCTGACCGCGAGCCATCCCGCCATGATATCCGATTCAAAATATGGGAATACGTATCGTGCTGTGAAGCTCGCGAAGGGCGATGAATTGACGCTGCGCATTCGGCTCAAATCAACAAAGCAGGAAAGAAGTGATGATTAAAAAAATGGCATGTGTTGTATCTGTATTCTGTGTCGCTGCGGTTCAGGCGGCGGAGAAACCCAACCTTCTTTTTATCTTTGCGGACGACTGGGGCTGGGGGGATTTGAGCTGCCATGGGCATCCCTATGTCAAGACGCCGAACATTGACCGCCTGGCCGAAGAGGGAACGGATTTTCACCGATTCACCGTGGCCAGCGGCGTCTGCTCGCCGAGCCGTGCGGCGGTGATGACGGGGCATTTTCCCGCGCGTCATCATGTGGACGGGCACTTTGCAACGGTTGAAAGTAATGCCCGGCGGAACATGCCGGACTGGCTTTCGCTCGATGCGCCGTATTTGCCCCGCATGCTCAAAGAGGGCGGCTATGCCACCGCCCATTACGGCAAGTGGCACCTGTCGAATGAAATGATCACCGATTCCCCGTCGCCGGGAGAATATGGCTATGACCATTACGGGGCATTCAACTGCTCGGGTTCACAGATGCCGTGGTTCGAAGATGCCATGAACACCATTGCGTTCATGGAGAAAAGTCAGCGCGAGGGTAAGCCGTTTTTTATCAATGTCTGGATGCACGAGCCGCATACGCCGCATCATGTGCTTCCTGAATACCGCTGGCGTTTCCGGGGATTGGAAGAGGGCGATAACATTTATGCCGCCATCCTGTCGCATGCGGATGACCGGGTCGGGGAAATTCTCGATGCGCTGGACCGCCTGGGGCTGACGGAGAATACGCTGGTGGTATTCAGTTCCGATAACGGCCCCGCCGGCGCGAGTGATGAGCTGTCCCTTGCTTATGATCCTGCGACGGGGGCGGGATTCGGGCGGGGCGCATCCAAAGGAACCACCGCCGGGCGCAAGGGCTATAAAGCATCGCTGTTCGAGGGGGGAATCAACGTGCCGTTCCTGGTGCGCTGGCCGGGCCAGGTGGCGGCCGGCAAGGTCGATCAGGTGTCGCTCATTTCCGCTGTGGATCTGCTGCCGACGTTCTGTGAAGTGGCCGGGGTGGATCTGCCCGAAGGCTATGAGCCCGACGGCATGAGCATTGTGCCGGTGCTGAAGGGAAGGAAAGCACCTTCCCGCGAAAAGCCGCTCTATTGGAAATATCCTTCGAAATGGCCGGCGAGGGAAAGCAAACCCGACCACTGGGTTTCCTATGCGGTGGTGGACCAGACCTGGAAACTGGTGACGAATGAGGATCTGAGTTATGTCGAGCTCTACGATATCGCAAACGATCAGTATGAAAAAACCGATTTGAAAAACCAGCAGCCGGAAACCGTGAAGCAGCTGATCCAAAAACTTGAAGCGTGGCAGCAATCGCTGCCGGCCGGGCCTGCGGGCGATGTCTTTTCGGCCGAGCGGAAAACCCTGCCGTGACCCGCCGGGCGGCGTCAAATCGGGGAGTCGGTCTGATGAAAAAAGTGAATGCTTTATTTGTTCTGTTGACCGCCGCGGCGGTGTCCGCGGCGGCCGGGCCGAAAAAGCCGAACATCCTGCTGATTATGGTGGATGATATGGGCTGGTCGGATATCGGGTGTTACGGCGGGGAAATCCATACGCCCCATCTCGATGCGCTGGCGGAAAACGGGGTTCGGTTCCGGCATTTTTATAATAACGCGAAGTGCGGGGCGAGCCGGGTCAGCCTGCTGATGGGGCATTCGAATATTCGCGCGTCCCAGGCCTCCTATGCCAACCCGACACTGGGTCAGGTATTGCAGCGTGCGGGTTACCACACCTATGCCTCCGGGAAAAATCACTCCACGGTCAATTTGTATGATCGGGGGTTCGATCATTATTACGGGTTGCGGGATGGCATGTCCAACCACTGGAATCCCGGCCTGCAGCGGGACGGGGAGCCCGTGCCGGGAAGTAAAGACGGGCGGTCGCGGTTTTGGTGCGATGACGCGCTGACGTTTGATACCCGGGACCCGGCGTATCAGCATTACTTTCCCAAAGGCTTTTATTCCACCGACGCTTTTACCGATAAGGCATTGGAGTATTTGAGCGAATGGGAGCAGGCGGATAGCGGCCGACCGTTTTTCCTCTATCTGGCCTACACCGCTCCGCATGATCCGCTGCATGCGTGGCCGGAGGACATGGCCAAATACGAGGGGGTTTATGACGAGGGGTACGGGGCCATCCGCTCCGCACGGTATCAAAAGCAGCAGCAGATCGGTTTGATTGATCCGAAGACCTCGCCGCTTTCGCCTGCAATCCATGTGGACTGGTCCGGGCTGCGTGCGGACGAGCAGGCCGGGCAGGCAAAGATCATGCAGACGCATGCCGCCATGATCGACCGCATCGATCAGCGCATCGGGGACGTACTCCGCCAACTCCGGACGCTGGGCGTCTATGAGGACACGCTGATTCTGTTCTGTTCGGACAACGGGGCCGAAAAGGTCGGGTCCAGCAAAACGCCGGAGAAGATCGGAACGGTGGATACTTTCCTCGCCATCGGCCGGGACTGGGGCAATGTGGCGAATACGCCGTACCGTATGCACAAACTCAGCGCCTATAACGGCGGGTCGCGCACGCCCATGATTCTGCACTGGCCGAACGGCATCAAAAATCCGGGGCGGTTTACGGATAAATTCGCCCATCTTTACCACGTCATGCCGACCCTGCTGGACGTGACCGGGGCGGATTATCCGGAAACCTTTAACGGGGTGTCGGGGCGCAGGATTCTCGGGAACAGCTTTGCCGATGTCATTTTCGATAAGCCGGTTGAACAGGATACGGTTTATATGAACCGGGGCGGGCAGGCATTCATTATCGACGACGGCTGGAAGCTGGTCACGGAGAACGGTCAGGACTGGAGTCTGTATAACCTCAATGAAGAGGAGACCGAAATCACCGACCTGGCGAATCAGGAACCGGAGCGGTTCGAGACCCTGCTGAAAAAATACAAGGCCTGGAAGGCATCCGTTAAATAGGAACGCGATATGAAAATCTTGAAGAACGTCGGACTGGCGGCGGGGCTTTTGCTGCTGCCCGTCTATGCAAGTGATGTAAACGTTATAGGGCCGGCGGACATCTGGGAGGGGTATGATCCGCGCGCTGAACCTCTGGAGGAGGAAATCCTGAGGACGTGGGAAGCGGACGGCGTGACCTACAAAGAGGTCTATTTTAACGGGGAACAATTTGACGGAAAATATGTCCGGATTTACGGGATGTATGCTGCGCCGACCGGCGGCAGAAACCTGCCGGGGCTGGTGCATATCCATGGCGGCGGACAGACCGTGAACGAAAGCTGGCTCAAAGAGCTGGCCGGGCGCGGTTATGCGGCGGTGACGTTTAACTGGGGCGGGGAATGGCCGAAGCGGGAGCGCTATACCCTATGGAACGGGGTTGAAAACGGGGATCATAAACACCGGACCGGGCACGAGGTAACGCTGCCGACGCCGAAGCGCGATTCATATTATCTGTGGACGCAGGCCGCGATGCGGGTGGTGACCTATCTGGAGAGTCAACCTGAGGTGAATCCGGATAAAATCGGGGCGTTCGGCATTTCGATGGGCGGATCGATTATGTGGAATATCGCATTTGATCCGCGCATTAAAGCGGGCTGCGCCATCTACGGGGCCGGATGGAATACCTATACCTACGAAGATACGCGGTATTCGATCGGTATGCCGAAGCACACGCCGAGTGAAAATGACCTGCGCTGGCGGGTCTCGCTGGCGCCGGAGGCATCGGCGCCCTATGTGAAGTTTCCGATGCTGTTTCTGAGTTCCTCCAACGACCGCCACGGGTATATGGACCGTGCGGAGCAGTCGCTGGATCTGATTCCGGAGGGGGTGCCGCGGGCATGGGCACTGACGCCGCGGTTGCGTCATCACATCGGGGTGGACTTTATTCAGACGATGCCGGCGTGGTTTGATTTTCATCTCAAGGGCGAGGGCAGCTGGCCTGAAAATCCGGCAACGGCGATCAAGCGCGGTAAGGGCGGCGCCCCGGTCTTTTTCCTGAAGCCGGATCAGCCCGGGGAGGTTGAAAAGGTGGAGGTGTTTTACGGGCTCGAAAATCCTTTTGCCGTGAACCGGCACTGGCGCAACGCGGCGGTGCATAAATCAAAGGGGATCTATTCGGCCGATGTGCCCGTCATGAACGCGGACGAGTATCTTTTTGCCTTCGCCAACATTACCTATAGATCCGGCGTGG
>JBFJYX010000197.1:0-6015 GCA_041622415.1 Pontiella sp. | reverse complement strand
GCTTCCGTAACCCGGACTATCAGCGCGAAACCCGCCACGGCGATATGGAGCGCTCGGGCATCCCCACCACGGTCGGCCGTGTATTCTGCAACGAAGTCTGGCCGGACGAGCTCGGTTTCGTGAACAAGACTGCCACCAAGAAAGTAGTTGGGCAGCTGATTGAAGCCTGCTACGAAATCTCGGGCCACAACGTAACGGTCGGCGTACTCGATATGCTGAAGAACCTCGGTTATGAACACGCAACCCGTTCGGGTATGTCGATCGGTCTGACCGATATGATTATTCCGCAGGATAAAGCGCCGATGGTTGCCGCCGCCCGTGAAGAAATCGAACAGGTTGAAGCGAAGCACCGCAAGGGTCTCATTACCGAGGGTGAACGCTACAACATGATCATCGACATCTGGACCGACACGAACGATAAGCTGACCAACAAGCTGTTCGAAGTGCTGGAAGAAAACGACGATGTGTACAACGCGAAATCGCGTGAAGAGCTCAACCCGGTTTACGTGATGGTAGACTCCGGAGCCCGTGGTTCCCGCCAGCAGATCCGTCAGCTGGCCGGTATGCGCGGCCTGATGGCGAAACCGTCCGGTGAAATTATTGAGCGTCCGATTCTGTCGAACTTCCGTGAAGGTCTGTCCGTACTCGAATACTTCATCTCGACGCACGGTGCCCGTAAGGGTCTGGCCGATACGGCACTGAAGACGGCCGACTCCGGTTACCTTACCCGTAAGCTGGTGGACGTTTCGCACGACATCATCATCACCGAAGAAGACTGCCACACCCTCAACGGGATTGAAGTGGCGGCGATCACGGAAGGTGACGACGAGCTCGTTTCGCTGGCCACCCGTATCATCGGCCGTACTGCGGCTGAAGACATCTGCAACCCGCACACGCTTGAAGTTATCGTAGCGGCCGGCGAGCTGATCGATAAGTATTCCGCCCGCAAGGTGGAAAGCGCCGGCGTGGAGCTGGTGGTGATTCGCTCCGTACTGACCTGCGAATCGCGTCGCGGTGTCTGCGCCAAGTGCTACGGTAAAAACCTCGCAACCGGCAAGGTTGCGCAGCTCGGACAGCCGGTCGGTATTATCGCCGCGCAGTCCATTGGTGAGCCGGGAACGCAGCTGACCATGCGTACGTTCCATATTGGTGGTACGGCATCGTCCGTATTTAAACAGCCGAAGGTTACCGCGAAATCGAACGGTACCGTGCGGTACGATAATCTCCGCTCCGTGAAGGTCGAAGAACAGAACATCGTACTGAACAAAAACGGCAACATCCTGATTGTCGACGAAGAAGGCCGCGAGCTCGAACGCTATGCGATGGTGATCGGCGCGCAGGTGGCCATTGATGACGGCGGCGAAGTTAAAGCCGGCGAAACCTTTGTTGAGTGGGATCCGTACTCCGTGCCGATTCTGTCCGAACACGACGGTAAGCTTGAATTCCAGGACTTCATTGAAGGGGTAACCGTTCAGAAGACCGTGGATGAAGCCACCGGCGTTGAAGGGCTGACCGTTATGGAGCATAAGGAAGACCTCCATCCGGAAATCCTGATTGTCGGCACAGACGGCAACGTCGGCCACTACTCCATTCCGGCCGGTGCGCAGGTGATGATGAAAGAAGGCGATGCTATTTCCGCCGGTTTCACTCTGGCCCGTACGCCGCGTAAAACGGTTCGTACGAAGGACATTACCGGTGGTCTGCCGCGTGTGGCCGAACTGGTGGAAGCCCGTACGCCCAAAGAAGCCGCTGAGATTGCCAAGATTGAAGGTATCGTCGAGCTGGGCGGCATCGCTAAAGGTAAGCGTAAGCTGATCGTTCGCGACACCGTGACCGGCGCCGAAGAAGAGCACCTGATCCCGATGAACAAACACGTCATCGTGTTCCCGGGCGACTTTGTACACAAAGGACAGCAGCTGACGGAGGGACCGATTGTTCCGCAGGAACTGCTCGAAGTCTGCGGTCCGCAGGATCTGCAGGAATACCTCGTGAACGAAGTACAGGCGGTTTACCGTCTCCAGGGTGTGGAAATCAACGACAAGCACATCGAGGTGATCGTTCGCCAGATGCTGCGCAAGGTCAAGATTACCGATCCGGGCGATACCGAGTTCCTCTGGGGCGAGCAGGTCGAAAAGCAGACCTTCCAGGAAGTCAACCAGAAGGCGGTAGCCGAAGGTCGTCGTCCGGCGGAAGCGTCTCCGGTTCTGCTGGGTATCACCAAGGCCGCGCTCGAAACCGAGTCCTTTATCTCGGCGGCGTCGTTCCAGGATACCACCCGTGTACTGACCAAGGCCGCAACGCTGGGCATGGTCGACGGTCTCCGTGGTTTCAAGGAAAACGTAATCATGGGTCGTTTGATTCCTGCCGGTACCGGTTTCCCGATGTACCGCGATATCAAACCGGTCAAACTGGGCGAAGAAATCTCGGTCGAAGATGCACTGGGCGGCGATCCGCTGGCCTTTGCTCAGGAACCGGCTGATGATGATGCCTAACGGTTGGTGTTTCCAATCATTGGAAAAGCGTCCCTTGCGGGGCGCTTTTTTTTTGTGAGCGGGTTCGTGTCCGGGGATGGAGATCGCAGCAAGAATCGGGTGGGCGGGATTTGCGGCGCATGGCATATTGCCCGCATGAACGACTACGACCGCATCGCCAAAGTAATCCGCTATATTGAGGAGCATCGGAAAGAACAGCCCGACCTCGATACGCTGGCCGCCGTGGTCGAGTTGAGTCCGTCACATTTCCATCGGTTGTTTTCGCGCTGGGCGGGGCTGACGCCGAAGGAATTCCTGAAGTGCCTGACCCTGGAGCATGCGCGGGACCTGCTGCGGGAAGGGCACAGTGTGCTGGATTCGGCCCTTGCGGCCGGCCTGTCGGGCCCGGGGCGGCTCCACGATCTCTGCATCCGCCTGGAGGCCGCGACGCCGGGGGAAATCAAAGCAGGCGGGGCAGGGTGGGAAATCCGGGCGGGTATTGCTGAGTCGCCCTTCGGCTCGTGCCTGATTGCCGAAAGTCCGCGCGGCATCTGCCATCTCTCTTTTTCCAATGATTGGAAGCGGCTTCAGCAGGATTGGCCCCATGCCCAAATGGTCCGGGATGATCAGCGGGCGGCAGAACGGGCGGAACAGATATTCAATGACGCGCCGCAGTCGCGGAGCGCAGCATCCAGTGAGCTCCGTCTTTTTGTGAAGGGAACCGAATTCCAGCTGAAGGTCTGGCGGGCGTTGCTTGAAATACCGCCGGGCCGGCTGGTGAGTTATGGCCGAATGGCCGAACGGATCGGGAATCCGAATGCTTCGCGTGCGGTCGGTTCGGCGGTCGGTCGAAATCCGATCGGGTATCTAATTCCCTGCCATCGGGTTATACGTGAAGGCGGCGGGATCGGCGGCTATGCCTGGGGTACGGAGCGGAAGCGCGCCATCCAGTTGAGGGAAGTTGCGCGGCACACCTGAGCGGCTGTAATCATGCGGTTATTATTGCGGATTATTGTCGTTGATTGAGTGCGGGAGAGGCATAGTTGCACGCTTATGTTTAGAAAATTACCGCAAATCATACAGGGTGGAATGGGCTTCGGAATTTCGGACTGGCGGTTGGCCCGTGCGGTTTCGCAGCTCGGACAGCTGGGCGTCGTTTCCGGAACGGCATTGGATGCCGTACTCGCACGAACACTGCAGAACGGGGACCTCGACGGCCATGTGCGCCGCGCTATGCAGCATTTCCCGTTTCAGCGCGTGGTTAAACGCATTCTGGATGACTACTTTATCGAAGGTGGCCTTCCGGACGGAGCGCCGTACAAACATATTCCGATGCACACGGTGGAGGGGTCGCGTACAGCAGCCGAGTTGTGTGTGGTCGGCAATTTTGTGGAAGTCTTCCTGGCGAAGGAAGGGCACAACAAGCCGGTGGGTGTGAATTATCTCGAAAAGATTCAGCTGCCGCATCTGCCCTCCATGTACGGGGCCATGCTCGCCGGCGTTTCGGTTGTGATTATGGGGGCGGGCATTCCGCTGGCCGTTCCCGGTATTCTGGATGCGCTTGCGCGGCACCGTGCGGTGGAGTATCCCGTGACGGTGACCGGAAAGGATGGTGCGCTGGAAATTGTTCCAGTCTCATTTGATCCGATGTCGCTGATGGACGGGCGCTGCGAGCAGGGCGTGATGAAACGTCCGGACTTTTATCCGATTGTGTCGACGGAGTCGCTGGCTTCGATCCTGATGAAGAAGGCGAACGGCAGCATTGAAGGTTTTATCGTCGAAGGCCATCTGGCCGGCGGGCATAATGCTCCGCCGCGGGGCAGAGGGCCGCTGAGCGAATCGGGCGAGCCGGTGTACGGTTTGCGCGATGATGCCCGGCTGCAGAAAATCCGCGATCTCGGTGTTCCGTTCTGGCTGGCGGGTTCGCGCGGTTCTGCCGAAGGGCTGAAGGATGCGCTGGAGCAGGGTGCGACCGGTGTGCAGGTCGGAACGGCCTTTGGATTGTGCGTGGAGTCCGGGCTGATTCCGGAAACGCGCCGTCAGCTGGTTCAGGGTGCTTTGGCCGGCGAGTCGCGCGTCTTTACGGATCCGCTGGCTTCGCCGACGGGTTTTCCTTTCAAGGTGGCTGATGTGAAGGGCAGTCTGTCTGACCCCGCGATCTATGAAAATCGCCGTCGCATATGCGATATCGGATTTCTCCGCACGCCTTACCGGAAGGATGACGGGCGTATCGGTTACCGCTGTGCTGCCGAGCCGGTGAAGGCCTATGTGGCCAAAGGCGGCCGGGAAGAGGATACGGTCGGTCGCAAATGTCTGTGCAACGCACTGGCGGCCGATATCGGCTGTCCGCAGCGGCTGCCGGACGGCACGCTCGAAAAACCCCTGGTCACGATGGGCGACGACCTCATTAATATCAGCCGCTTCTGCAAAAACGACGAAGTCGATTTCACTGCGGCCGATGTGATCAAGACCATTCTGGCCAAGGCGTAAGCGGGCAGGGCGGGTTTGCTTCCGGCGGACTCGAGGGCGCAGCAGGACACCGTGTGACTGCTGCAGGCTCCGCCGTTAAAGGCCGGGCACGAAAAAAGGCGTCCTAATGGACGCCTTCCTCAAAGCTTTAAAAGCCCCTGGTTTTACATCGGTGTTACGTTGGTCGCACACGGACCTTTTTTACCTTCGCCGATTTCGAAGGAGACCTTTTGGCCTTCATCGAGGGAAGCGTATCCAGAAACCTGGATTTCGGAATGGTGAACGAACATGTCCGTTCCTCCGCCGTCAGGAGTGATAAAACCAAAGCCTTTTTCGGCGTCGAACCATTTAACTGTACCTGTATTCATTGTATGTCCTTTATTGAATGAGATGCGTGTCTAACCTGTTCCGGAGAGAATAGCGAAGAAAAAGTGTTTTTTATTTTATAGGGGTGCTCCGGACCGGAATGAAAAAGGGACACTTTTCTCTGGATTTTTTCTGCCGATTCTCTATGTTGCCCATCCTTTCGCGTCGATTTGTGAGTTGCGGGAGGGTGCGAATCGGCAGCTGCCTTTCTACAGTTGCTTTCCCATCTTCCTCGTTTCTGAAGTGGCTGGCAGTTCATGAAAGCGCATAAGGGAGATCACGAATGCACCGGCAATCGGGGGACCGAACCGGATTAGGTTCCGATCTGAAATGCAGGATGAAATTCTGCCTGCAGTTAAGTGAGGGGCAGTTCGTGGTTACAGGAGTTTCCAGAGTTTGGATGCTCTAAGGAATTTAAGAGCGAAAAATGTGTAATGTTTCGCTTGCGGTGGTGGGTGTAGATCTCTACTGTCCTCCGCCTGTCTTTTTTAATTGGAGAGGATATTTATGCCTACAATCAATCAGTTAGTAAGAAAGCCGCGTGCGCTTCAGAAGAAAAAGAGCAAGTCGCCCGCTTTGGCAACATGCCCGCAGCGTCGTGGTGTGTGTCTGCTGGTTAAAACGCAGACTCCGAAGAAGCCGAACTCGGCCCTTCGTAAAGTTGCCCGTGTACGTCTGACCAATGGTCGCGAAGTTAACGCCTACATCG
>JBFJYX010000196.1:0-6023 GCA_041622415.1 Pontiella sp. | reverse complement strand
GCATCGTCCAGACCCGGGCCATCGACAATAACGGAGGCAGCGATGCAACCCTTACGGTTAATGTGGGCGCGGGCGAGAGTTATAGTTGGACATCTAACTTTAGAGGCACCGACGCTGTCAACCTCGTTAAGACCGGCGATGGAACACAGATCATGAACAAGGCCGGTTATACTACCGATCTCGGCGATGTAACAGTATCCGGCGGCGAGTTGGTGTGGAACAATACCGGGGCGACCATGTCCGGTACGATGACCGTGGGTGCATCCGGCACCCTCAGCGGTTCCGGTCTCCTGAACGGTGCGGTAACCGTAGGCGGCAACCTGAATCCGGGCAACAGCCCGGGCACCTTGACGTTCGATCAGGCGCTGACGCTGCAGTCGACGGCGACCCTGACGCTGGAGATTGCCGGAACTACGACGAGCCTGTATGACATTCTGGCCAATGACGGCGGTGACACGCTGACGGCAGACGGCGCGCTGGTATTTGATACCACGGGTTATACAGCCGCGCTGAACGACAGCTTTACAGTATTCACCAACTGGGGCGGCTTTGCCGGAAGCTTCAGCAGCATTACCGGCACCGATCTGGGCGACGGCCTGAGTTTCGATACCAGCAACCTGTTGGTGGACGGCACGGTTACGGTGATTCCGGAACCGGCGACGCTGGGCCTGGTCGTCATGATGGGCGGCGGTCTCCTCTGGATTCGGCGCGTGTTTATGGTTTAACCGCACTCATGCTGATTTACGCAAGGGACGCCTCGGCGTCCCTTTTTTATGGCTGGCTGGATTCTCCAACAGAGCCTTCCTGATCAGGTTGGCGGGGGCTGTAGGAACCCGTTTGCCACCCGATCGGCTAGGTTTATTTCCTGATTGGGCTGTGCTAGCATATTTTACTATTCATCGTTGAAAGGTGAATGGCACATGAAGAAGCAAAAAAGGAGTGTAGAATGAGTAATTTCGGAAAATCAGTATCAGTCTTTTTGCTGGCGGGCTCAACGGCCATGGCCTCTGTGGTCTTTAAAGCTGATTTTGAGTCGGGCACGAGTGCGAATACCGGCACGATTACGTATAACGCGGGTTATAATGTCCAGTTGGCGGTAACCGGCGGGCCGGATGCAACTCTCGGCAGTAATGTGCTTTTTGCCGATCCCTTTACAGGTACTCAACCGGCCACAGATATAACGCTGACACCGACCTCTGCAGCATCGCTGACCAGTGGTCAAACCGCCAAAGTATCGTTGGATTTTGCGATTCGGCGCACCAATGGATCCAATAAAAGCCACTATGTGACCGGCTACGATTCCGGCAACAACATTATTTTCCAGTTCGTACTGGGGGAGCTGGATGAATTCGGGCACGGCGCCAGCGATCGCCAGCGGCCGGGATATGCGACCAGTAGCGGGGCCAACGACTTTGCCGGCCTTATTGCTTCGGGCGTGAATCCCGGATCCTATTGGTTTGGCAACGATTCGGAAGCGTCTGGCTTCAACCCCGTCAAAGAGGCCCATTTCGATATTACCGTGGGTTCCGATGGATGGTCTGTTTATAACTTGAAACAGGACGGAACCACGTTTGGTCAGACCACCACACTGCCTACCTGGGATGGTGGCACCTATTCTGAGCTTGCCTATGTCAAGGTGACCGGTGAAACAGCTGCTGCCGGGGGCTTTTTCGATAATTTGACGATTGAGGCGATTCCGGAACCGGCGACGCTGGGTATGGTGGCGGTATTCGGTGGCGCCGTTCTGTTTGTCCGCCGCCGCTTCATGATGTAGCAGACCCGCTTAAATTGGTGATTTTAAAGGGCACTTTCGTGCCCTTTTTTTGTGCGCTCTGTTGGGCTTGGCCATGCGGGTCGGGCGGTGCTCTACCTGATCGGTTAGGTAGGCGCGCGGGCAAGATGCTGATAGCTTTTCCTGTCAGGACTGTACCGGGAGCGAACCCGATCGGGGCATGGAGAGAGCAATGATTCAAAGAGCATGTATACTTTTACTGGTGCTGGGCGGTTGGGCGGTCTCGTCTCCGGCGGCGCTGGAATGGACCGGGGCCGCGGGCAACGGCCTGTTTACCGAAGGCAGCTGGCTGGATGATACCGGCAGCGTGCCGGCGGCGGGTACGATCGAGGGCGATGTTGCCATTACGGCGGATACGGGGTCGGAAAAGCGGATTGAAATTATTTCGGGAACGGGGCAGCCGAACAACTGGTGGAGCAATTTTCATGTCGGCAACAACAGCCTGACGATCTCCAACAAGCTGGTCAAAGCGGACGCGGGCCAGATCGCCGGCGGCAAGGGGCAGGTCAAAGGCGCCTGGGAGGGGGCCGGACAGGTTCTCAAGGTGCTGGGCGGCGGCACGCTGCAGGTGGGCGATGTCCGGAATTTCGGCACCGTGCTGGTGGATAACGCCACCGTGAGCCTGACGCGCTACATATCCACCAGTACCGCGACCGGCGAAAACCTGACGATCACCAATGGAAGTACCTTTTCGGCCAGCTATATCTCGGGCTATGCCCAGGCCACGGTCGACGCCACCAGTTCATTGATCCTGAACGATGCTTCGAACCCGCTGCGCAATGACATCCATCTGGCGGAAGGGGCTGAGCTGACGCTGTCCGACTCGACCCTGTTCAGCACGGAGGGGGCCCGGATTTTTGTCGGCGGCGTTTCGTATGCGGGCAATCCGTCCATTCTTAAAATCACCGGCAACACGGCCGTGGCCGGCACATTTGAAGGCCCCGTTTTCGGGTCGCCGTTCCAGAACGGCATGGTGCTGCAGCGCGGAAAACCCGTAAAGGTCTGGGGCACGGCGGTGCCGACCAACGAGGTCGTTGTTTCCATCCATGGATCGATGGCCGCGGGCATGTCTGATCTGAACGGGGACTGGATGGTCGAGCTGCCGGCGCTGTCGGCGGGCGGACCGTATACGCTGCAGGCCGTCAGCAACGGTGAGACCAATACGCTGGCCGATGTGCTGGTGGGTGATGTCTGGATTGCCTTCGGCCAGTCGAACATGGTGCGGCCGCTGAGCGAAATGACCAATAAGCAGTCCTACATCGATGCTATTACCACCAACCGCATGATTCGCTGCCTGCAGGTGGCGCAGGATGCGGCCCTGACGCCGCAGGACTCGGGAGCCATGACCTGGCTCGATAATTCCAATCCCGGAAGCTGGGGCGCGGTTGCGGCGGTCTTTGCCCATCAGATGCACGAAGGCAGCGGGGTGCCCGCCGCGGTGATCTGGGCGGGCTGGGGCAGCTCATCGATCGAAGGCTGGATGCCGGTTCAGATGACCGATGGCTTTCCGCATTTTGATGCGATGATGGATCATTACCAAAGCATCGGCGAGTACATCAGCGGCGACACCATCTCGTCGCGCGTATCGGCTACTTATTCATCCAACCTTGACGCGATCACCGCCATGGTCAACGGCACCGGAGCCTGGGATGATATCTTTATCCGCACGCGCCCGAACATCATTTACAACCAGCGGATCCATCCGCTGCTCAACTTCGGGATTTCCGGTTTTGTGTGGTATCAGGGCGAGGCGAATGCCGGCACTCCGGAAAACGTCGCTCAGTACGGGTTCACGCTGCCGGCCTTTGTGGAGGAATACCGCGAACTCTTCGGCCAGGGCGACCTGCCGTTCCTCGGCGTTCAGCTGCCGTCATATAACAGCACCTACTGGGCCTGGTTCCGCGAGTCGCAGAGCCGCGTCACGGCGCTGAACAATGCCCACGTGGCGGTGACCCTCGACACCGGCGATCCGGGCGATATCCATCCGTACGACAAGGAACCCATCGGTCAGCGCCTCGCGCTGCTGGGCCGCAAATATGCGCTCGGCGAGGATTTGGTGGCCCACGGTCCGACGTTTGAGTCCATGGAGGTTGACGGCACCAACGTGACGGTTTCATTTGCCTATGCCGACGGGCTGACGACCGACGATGCGCTGGCCCCCGCGGCATTTGAACTGGCCGGTTCCGATCAGGTCTGGCATGCGGCCACCCAGTCGTCGATCAGCGGCAGCCAGGTGGTCATCAGTTCCGGTTCGGTGGGGGCACCGGTGGCGGTTCGCTATGCGTGGTCGCCCGCGCCGGTGAATGAGCTCAACCTGGTGAACAGCGCCGGCCTGCCGGCCGCGCCGTTCCGCACCGACGACTGGCCCGCGACGGATCTCGGGGCCCAGGCCCCGCAGGCGATTCCTGATGCGTACAGCGTGTCGAGCAATGAGACGCTGGTGGTGTCGGCGCCCGGCGTCCTGGAAAATGATATCGATCTGAACCGCGATGTGCTTACCGCCTCGCTGGTGTCGGATGCAACGTACGGAACGCTGTCGCTGGCTTCCGACGGATCGTTCAGCTATGCGCCCGATGCCGGGTTCGCCGGCCATGATTCTTTTCAATACGCCGTTTCCGACGGTGCGCTTTCAGCAACCGGAACCGTGAGCCTCGCGGTCAACCTGCAGGGGCTGGCGCTGGGCTTTCACGATGATTTTGACGATGACGGGCTGAGTGCTAACGACGGCCGCGGCGGCGGAATGGTTAATCTGTCGATCAGCGGCGTTGCTTTCTCGGACGACGGCAATCTTACGGGTGAGGCGAGCGGTATCGGGTCTCACCGGGCGGCCGTGCATACCTCCAGTGCTTTTCCGGTGGAAAACGGGTTCCGGCTGGAGGTGATCTATAACGTGGTGGATGTGAGTGAGAACCTGGGCAATACCGCCTCGTTCGGACTGATTGATGCGGTCGATGCGTCTAAACTGGACGGCCTGTTTGTCGGCGATAAAGGGCTGGAGGGGATCGGCATGAGCCTGACCGGACGCAACGGCCTGCAGGGCCTGAACGAACTCAGCGACGCCGGTCTCATCCCGCTGAGCAGTAATCAGACGGTGACCGCCGGAAGCGGTAAAATCTTCAGGCTGGTTGTGACGCCGGACGGCGGTTTCAGCTACAGCATCGACGGCGCGGCTCCAAGCACGGGAACCACCGGGCTCGATCTGACCAAACCCTATTATTTTGCGGCCTACACCCAGCGCAATGCGGATATGGCCATCCAGCGCGTTTTGCTGACTCCGATTACGGCGGTGACGCACATCGGTTCGGTTTCCGGGGACGTGGTTTCGCAGGGTGCAGCAATGCAGTTTTCGTGGGACGGCGAGATCGGAGCGTCCTATGTGTTGGAATCCACCGATGACCTGGTGGCAGGTTCCTGGGCGGCGGTCACGACCATCTGGGGCAACGGGGAGTCCATTACTGTTTCCGACGATGTGGATCAGACCCACGCCTTTTTCCGCGTCGCCGCCGAAGATTGATCAACGGAAGATTTTGCTGCCGCGCGGGGTGATCAGATAATGCCTTTGCGGATGCCTTTGGCCACCGCGCCGGCCTGCGACTGGACATTCAGTTTTTTGTAGGTGTTGGCAATGTGGAATTTGATGGTGTTGGTCGAGAGGTTCAGCTCGTCGGCAATCTCTTTGATGATTTTTCCGGTTGCGAGGGACTGCAGCACTTCGATCTCGCGCTCGGTCAGGTCGAATTCATTGCCGGCGTTGTTTTTCTTGGGAAAGGCATCGAGCACCAGCGAGGCGATCTGGGGATCGAGGGAGGCGCCGCCCTGCATCACGTCTTCAATGCCGCGGATGATCTGGTCGAAGGCCACGCTTTTCAGGAGATAGCCGCAGGCCCCTTCGCGAATGGCATCCACGACATGTTTCTGGCGCTCGGAACTGGTCAGCACAATGCATTTAATATCGGGATCGATTTTGCGAATGGCATTCAGTCCTTCGATGCCGTTCATGCCGGGCAGGGCGAGGTCGATCAGCATCACATCGGGATGTTTTTTTTCCGCCTCGAGGCATTCCAGGGCTTCCTCGCAGGATGAAAAGTCGCGCTCGCAGCGGATATGGCCCGAGGTATTCACAATTTCGGAGAGGTTGGTTCGAAACGCGGCGTGGTCTTCAATCATCCAGATTTTGATGATGGTCTTTTTATCTGAACTCGGTGTCATCTTCATCACTCCCTGTTTAACG
>JBFJYX010000195.1:0-6087 GCA_041622415.1 Pontiella sp. | reverse complement strand
TCGACCTTCGTCAGATCGTCTTCATCGTCGGAGATAAACCAGCCGTTGATATCGAGCGTTTGGGTTGAGGCGTTATAGAGTTCGATCCAGTCGCCGGGGGTATCATCGTCCTGATGCGTCAGCGCCTCGTTGATCAGCAGGTCATCCGGACTCAGGAAATCCTCGGCCGCGTAGCCGGGCGTGCCGCCGGAATATTTGCTGGCGCGCCACGAGGCCCCGTCACTCCAGGTATTGGTCTCCGCATAGGGATCGAGCAGCGTCAGCGAAAAGCCCTCGCCGTCGGTTGCTTCGTACCCGTCGTCATATTCAAAATCGAGGATGGTGCTGCCGAGGCCGTCGACCAGCGTCAGTCTCTCGCCGCTGTTATCCAGCGAGCCGGTGGGAATGAAGAATTTACCGTGATAGGTTCCGGCCACGTTGATGGTGCCGATCAGCTCCGCATAGCGCGTGGCAAAGGCCTCGTAGTTGCGCACGAGCACGGCGTATTCGCCGGGCGCGAGCGCGGCCACGTCGCCTTCCGTAAAGTCAAACCGCACCCCGGAGGTGAACTCGGTTCCGGCGAGGCCGATGGTTTCGGTGCCGGCATTGAACAGCTCGATAAACTCAAAGTCGGACGCCGTATAGTTGGTCTCGGTGCCGGATACCGGTTCCGCCGGGTTATACATGATTTCGGTCACGCGCAGCGGCGACGCTTCGTTCAGCACAAAGGTGGCTTTGGTGAGCGCACTCCACTCGCCGCCGCTGTAGGCCCGGGCTTTCACCTGCGCGGAATGGTCGAGCGTGATCGCCGAGCTGTAGGCCGTGCCGACTGCGGCACCGCCGATTTCGCGCGGGTCGGAGCCGTCCGTCGTGTAGTAGATCGTGCCGCTGCCGGTCATGGAGAGCGCAAAGCCGGCATCGATGCCGCCGCCGTGCTGACTGAATTCCGGGGCATCGACGCTTGGATAGAGCCCTTTGGTTTTCAGCTGGGCCAGGACGTTCGCGGTCCGGTACGGCATATAACTCTCGAGCAGCCAGTCAACGGTATCGAGCCAGTCGTCATTACGGGTGTAGAGCGAGCCGGTACTGTCGCCCCAGCGTGCGGATTCGGCGACAACCGCCGAATAGATTTCATTCGTGCGCACGGCCAGCCGGCTGATGTTCGCCTCGGCCGTCAGCGCCCCGCCGTTGTAGAAATATTCATGGATGTGGTCGGCGAATGTCAGTACATACTCATCGTTGTTCATCAGCTTTTCATGCAGCCACCACGGCGTGAAACAGTCGACGCTGTCGAACGAATATTTTCCGACCGGCGAATAGGTGGTGCGATCATAGGTCACCCCGAGGCTTCGTTCCAGCGAGTGCTCGTTGTCGTGTGCGACAAACTGGAAGCCGGCCGGACTTTCGCGGTTGTACACCACGGTCAGGTTGCGCGGCATCGAATTCTGGTTGGGCGGGCCGATCGGCGAATCGCGGTTGGCGGTAAAGTAGATCAGCAGCATGTAGTCGATGACGTTGTCGACATCGAGCAGTTTGGTGTAGGCGCTGTTTTCCGTGCCGTCGGCATTCATGCCCTGCGCTTCAAAATAGGCGGCATCGGCACTGAAGCCGGAGCTGGCGGCCGACCACAGATCATCATACGCATCGCGTGTACCGTCGACCGCATACACGATTCCGCTGTCGGCATTGGCCTTGACGGCATCGAAGTCATCATCATCGCCGCCATAGTAGGATTCAGCAAAGTTGGCGTCGCAGCGCTCTTCGGTCTGGTAGAGGCCCCAGTACATGCCGTTGATATAGAGGTGGTAGTATTCGCCGTGGGTATAGGGCTGGTCCATATCGCGATGAGTGTCGCGGGTAAAAATATCGTAGAGCCAGGTGGCATACTGCGGCGTCATGTAGGCCCAGGAAAAGTTCTGTCCGGTACGCAGATCCATGCGCTTGAAACTGTCCGCCCCGTCGTCGCCGAAGAGATCATAGTTCAAACGCGCGGTGCCGTATTCCGAACGGAAGAAAAAGCGGAAGGAGTGTTTCGGGTTGCTGGAAGAGGTACTCGATGCGCCCCGAATGCGGATACCGCCGTTGATCTGGAATCCCTCGGTGCCGTCCGGATGGATCAGCTCAATCGAGGTTTCGCGTTCCCAGTCTTCGCCGGCCTCCTCATCATGATCCTCATCGGCATTCACATAGATGCCGGTGGAGGAGTCAAACAGGTTGTCGGGGTCGGTCACAATGGAAATGGAGGGAATGGCTTTCAGTGCGCTTTCGATTTCGCCGGAATAGGTGGTGCTCTGCGTGATGTCGGTATCCATGCCGTAATCGAAGCTCTGTCCGTTGACCGAGCCGGACGGAAACGCGGGATCAAGTCCGCTTACATCGGAGCCCTGGGCAATAATGTCATCGAGGAAGAAATAGGTCTGCGTATCGACATCGCTGGGCTGGTAGCCGTCCAGGAACGCGGCGGCGCGCAGCACCGTGGTTTTGCTGATGGTGACCGGACCGGTATACAGCGTGCCGTTGGACTCGGTCGGTTCGGTGGCATCGGTGGTGTAATAAATGGACGCGCCTTCCGTTTTGCAGGTAATCTCCACATTGGTCGCCAAGGTGTAGAACCCGCGGTCGACGCTGAAGCTGGTATCGCCGACATAGCCCAGGACCCCTTCCACATTATCCGCACCGGGCGTGGGCGTGTTGAGATACACCGCGGTATTGGTGTAGATCTGTCCAGCTGAAATTCCGTTGAGCACGGGCATGATCAACAGGTCATTTACCGACTGGCTGCCCGGCCCCGGCATCACGACCGTGGGATAATCCAGCGCATGGATGGCCAGCACGTTTTCGCCGGCCTGCAGATAGTCCCCGGCATTCAGCAGGGTGAAATCCCTGTAGCTCGTGCCTTCGTTTTCCGATGTGGCTGCAGACGCATAGGTGGGCGATGACGGGGCATTGGCCGATGCCACCTGCGTGCCGTTGATGTAGGCGACAAACCCGTCGTCATATTTCATGCGCAGCGCCAGCTGGCTGAACGCCGACGCATCGTCCACATTAAACTCCACCCGCATGTAGGCCGAGCTGTAAAACGAGGGCGGCCGGGAGCTCTTCATCATGGCCGATTCAATATCCAGGCCGATCAACGAGCTGTAGGAGGAGCCGGTATCATAGCCCACGCCGGTCGTACCGGTATTCCAGCCGGAATCATCGAAGCCGACCGTGTTCCAGGATGCCGAGGGTTCGGACGAGCCGACCCGGGCCGTGGCATCCTCGCCTTCCGCAATCAGGTAGGAATAGCCGGAATCCTGGTAGAGGCCGTAGGAAATATCATCGTCCTGTACGGGATAGCGGTAAAAGGCATCCGCAACGGTTACGCCGTCGGACTGGGTCAGGACCACGTCCTCACCGTCGCCGCTGAGTTTAAAGTTGGTGTGCAGATATCCGGAACCGTCGACGTATCCCGCCGTGTCCTGCCCGGAAGCAAAGACCACCAGGAATCCGCCGGCCTCAATGCTTTGGGACGGGAATGCCCACTGGGTCAGGTTGTTGGTGTCGTCGCTGAGATACCAGCCCGTCAGGTCGACGGCATCGGTGCCCAGATTACAGAGTTCGATCCAGTCGGAATAGTTTCCGTCGCCATCGACCAGCGTCTCATCATTTTTGGCCATGAATTCACTGATGACCACCTGGCCCCTGGCCGCACCGGCCGCCAGAACGGCTAGAACGATGGCCGCCAGCCTGTAAGGCCTGGACTTTCCGAATAGGGTAAAAACTGATCCCGCCATGATGAATTCCCTTCTATTGTTAGAACAAGGTTAGGGATAGCAAAGGGCCAATGGCCCGGCACACGGCGAAATGATGAATTTTTTGTAATTTATTGCCGCCGCCCTGTTTTCAAAAAGGGACGCGGCACTGCCCAACAAAAGTTCCGGCCATGGGACATTGCATCCCACGACCGGAACCGGGTTGTGTTGGGGAGATTATTTAAAACGCGGCGCCGACCCAGGCACCGAGCACCAGGGCGTCGTCCGCATCGGCAGCTGCCGCCGGCGTCGAGATATACTGAACGGACGGCTGGATGTAGAAACTCGGGATAATCTGAACGCGATGGCCCAGCTCGAAGACCATTTCCTCGTCCGTATCCACGCCGCGGGCATCGTTATAATCATCACTCAGCCCGGCGTAGGTAATGAACGCCATCGTGTGGTCATCCGGCCGGCAGGGAAACAGGCCTTTCCAGTTGGCGCCGCCGCTGAGCTGCAGCGGGACCGCGGCGGTTTCGTCCTGCGCGGTGTAGGCGCCGAAGGCAAAGAGCTTGAGTCCTTCGATCACTTCCACGGCACCGTGGCCATAGAACCGCAGCAGGTTCGAGGTTTCGCCGCCGTCGAAGTCGGTGTAGTCATACACGGAATCGGCAATACCGAAATAGAACCGGGACGGGCGGTCAAAGATTTCCGGCGTCCAGTCATACTGGGCCATGATGGTGACGCCGTCATCGCTGCGCCAGCTCCAGTCGGTTCCCTTCACATAATCGTCCCAGATGGAGTCGTTGATCTGGTAGGCCCCGAGCTGGAACTGATGTTCTTCGCTCAGCGAATACTTCACGCGTCCGCCCCACAGGGCCAGCGGGAAGGAATAGATCTGCGGACTCTCGAGCATCATGGAACGGATGGGGCCGTTGATGGCCGTGCTCAGGGAGTAGCGGTAGAGGTCATCATTGGCGAAATCCTCATCCATGGACGTCCGGCCGAGTTTAACCGCCCAGTCGTCGCAGAACATTTTTTCGACCCAGACCTGATACAGCCAGGCCACCTGCCCGGCCGGTCCGCCGTTGATACACATGGGGTCATAAATACCGCCGACGTCGCCGGCAATCCCGTTGCCCTGCCGGTTGACCATCGAAAGCTTGAAGACGGTATCTTCAAACCCGAGCAGTTTTTCAAGATCCAGGTCCACGCCGGCATAAACCTGCGCCGTGAACTGGTCATCGGTCTCAACGCCGCCGTCTACATTGGCGGCATAGATGGAGTCGAAATAGAGGAACGGGGAAATGCCCGATTCTTCCATGTCCTCGTTACGGTTGAACAGGCGGTCCTGTTCATACCATGATTTCGTGTTTACCACTTCTTCAGCAAAGGCCAAACCGACCGATGCGATGATGGTGACTGTCAGTAGTTTTTTCATGTATCCTCTCCTGCTGTTTTCCTCTTTCGAGAGTCAGACGTTCCGGCCTCGCGAAAACCATCCCGTCTGCGCCTCACAACTTTCACTCATCTTCCACTGCACCCAGTGAAAGTATTAACCGCCGATGATCTCCTCCATCAGCCGGGCAATATTCGGATCTTCGTAAAGGGCCTTCACCATTTGGGTATAGAGGGCGGTGAACCGCTCATTTTTCGCCAGGTCACCGAAGATGTCTTCGATCCGGAGGAACGACAGCACATCGTCCTCGGTGCCCATGGCCGCCTGATGCAGCTCCTCTTTCATCTCATCGACAATCTCGAGCTCAACGCCGTGGCGGCTGAGCCCTTTGTCGCTGTAGTAACACCAGGCCGCAATCACCAGCGTCGCATACTGGATGCTGCCGCCGGCGGCGAGATTTTCGTTGATCGTGGCAATCAGGAATTTAGGCAGTTTGGCCGAACTTTCCAGGCAGATGCGCGCCAGGCTGTCTTTGATATTGGGATTGCCGAAACGCTCGATCAGGCTGTCTTTATAGGCATCCAGATCAATGCCGGGCACTTCGTCGAGCACCGGCGTGGCTTCCAGGTCCATGAAGTTCCGCAGGTATTTTCCAAACAGCGGATCCGCGACTGCTCCGTCGATGGTTTCATGTCCATGAATCGAGCCGAGCAGGCCGAGCACCGAGTGGCCGGCGTTGAGCAGCCGGATTTTCATTTTTTCATACGGCGTGACGTCCGGCACAAACTGCGCGCCGACTTTCTCCCATGCAGGCCGGCCGTTGCAAAATTGATCTTCAATCACCCACTGGCTGAAGGGCTCGCAGGTGACCGGCCACGCGGCGCGTACACCGAACTCGGTCCGCAGGTACTCAATATCCGATGCGGTCGTCACCGGTGTAATGCGGTCAACCATGGCATTCGGGAAACAGACGTT
>JBFJYX010000194.1:0-6142 GCA_041622415.1 Pontiella sp. | reverse complement strand
CCTGCGCTGGGGCTGTCAGACGCTGATCGACTCCGCGCAGCTTCTGGGGATCGATGATCCAATGATTGGAAAATGGCAGGATGTGCTTGATCGTCTGGTGGACTATCCGGTGGACGAAACCGGATTCATGATCGGCAAGGATGTGCCCTATGCCAAATCGCATCGCCACTATTCGCAGCTGCTGATGTTTTATCCGCTCTGCATGATGGACCTCGATGATCCGGAACAGCGCGCGCTGGCGCTGAAGTCGCTGAAGCATTGGCAGAGCTATCCGGAGGCGCTCGCCGGCTATTCCTATACCGGCTCCTCTTCCATGTACTCGCTGCTGGGCGATGGCGAAATGGCCGAACAGCGTATGCAGGACTTCTTCGACGACAAGCTGCTGCCGAATACATTTTATAAGGAAGGATCTCCGGTCATCGAAACCCCTCCGGCCGGCGCGCGGTCCATTGAGGACATGCTGATCCAGAGCTGGGGCGACCGCATCCGCGTCTTCCCCGCCGTCCCGAAGAAGTGGGCCGACGTCTCTTTTGCCGACCTGCGGGCCGAAGGCGCCTTCCTGGTCAGTGCCGTGCGTGAAAACGGGAAAACCGCCTTTGTTTCGATCAAGAGCGAAGCCGGGGAGCCGCTGGTGGTCGATACCGGCATGGCCGGAAAAATCATCGTGACCGGTGCCGAGTCGTTCAAGGATCTCGGCGGCGGACGGCTGGACATTGACCTGCCCCAGGGCGGAACGGTTCTTATTGCCGATGGTGGGTATACAGGTGATTATGTGGTCAAGCCTGTGGATAAAACCATAAACGTCGGCTGGCACTGGGGCGTGGAATAGTTCGTTGAAAAAAAACCGCATCACGGCCGTGCGGCGGGGGCGGATGCTTTATAAGGAGCGGGAGGCAGGATGAGAGCGATTCGAAGAGCCGTGCTGGCGGCGGTACTGGGCGCGGCGGCGTATGCCGCGGGCGCGGAGGGCGATCATACGCTTTGGTACGCGCAGCCGGCATCTGAGTGGAATCAGGCGCTGCCGCTGGGCAACGGACGACTCGGTGCCATGGTGTTTGGAACCGTGGGAAAAGAGCGGCTTGCGCTGAACGAAGAGAGCCTTTGGGCGGGCGCGCCGCTCGATGTTTATCCCGACGATTTTCGACAGCATCTGGATAAAGTCCAGCAGCTGATTCTGGATGGCCAAATTGATGAAGCACACAAGTACGGCCGGGCGAACATGACCCAGCAGCCGACCAGCTTCCGCTCCTACGAACCGCTGGGGGATCTGTGGATGGAGTTTCCAAACATTGGAACCGTCAGCGACTACTGGCGCGATCTCGATATCCAGTCCGGCGTTGCAACGGTCAGCTATGTGCAGGACGGCGTGTGCTTTACGCGCGAGGTGTTTATCTCGGCGGTCGACGATCTTATGGCCATTAAGCTCAGTGCGGACAAGCCGGGAAAAATTTCGGCAAAAATCGGCATGAGCCGCCCGAAGGATATGACGGTCACGGTTCAGGGTGACCGTTTGATGATGGACGGGCAGGTCGTCGATGTGGAACCGCCGGAAGGCTATGACGACAACCCCGGCGGCTCGGGCCCCGGCGGCGAACACATGAAGTTTGCCGGTCGTTTGCTGGCACGGACCTCGGGCGGAACGGTCAGTGCCGATGGCGACGCGCTGGTGATAGCGGATGCTGACGAGGTCGTTTTGTTGTTCACTGCCAAAACGGACTACAACGTGGAAAAGCTCAATTTTGATCGATCGATTGATCCGGGCGCGGCATCCGATGCCATCCTGGCGAAGGTCGTTTCCAAACCCTGGAAAACCCTGCTGGCCGATCATATTGCTGATCACCGCGCCCTGTTTGACCGGGTTTCGCTGGATCTCGGCGGTCACGATGCATCCGCTTTGCCGACGGACCGGCGGCTGCAGGCGCTGAAAAAGGGCGGGGACGATCCGGCGCTGCTGGCGCTCTATTTCCAGTATGGCCGCTACCTGCTGATGGCGAGCTCGCGCCCGACCTCGCAGCTTCCGGCCAACCTGCAGGGGATCTGGAGCCGTAAAATGTGGGCGGCGTGGGAGGCCGACTTTCACCTGAACATCAATTTGCAGATGAACTACTGGCCGGCGGATCTGTGTAATCTTTCGGAAACGGTTGATCCGCTGATTAAATGGTTTGTGCCGACCACGGAAAAGGGGCGGGTCGCCGCGCAGAAACTGTACGGTGCCGACGGCTGGCTGATTTTTCTTTCGACCAATCCGTTCGGGCGCACGACGCCGAGCGGATCGACGCTGGATTCGCAGTTCGATAACGGGGTGCTGGATCCGCTGTGCGGGGCCTGGATGGCCATGACGCTGTGGCGGCACTATGAATTTAATCCGGACCGGACGTTTCTTGCGGAGACCGCCTATCCGGTGCTGAAGGGCGCGGCGGAGTTCCTGCTGGATTACCTCGTGGAGGATGCGGACGGGCGGCTGGTTGTTGTGCCGTCGACGTCGCCGGAAAATTCCTACCTGCATCCGGGCACGGGAAAGGCCGTGCGTATTACGAAGGGGTCGACCTATTCGACGGCCATTGTGAGCGCTGTGTTTGACGCGGTGATCCGCGGGGGCGAAACGCTCGGCATCGATGCGGGCTTTCGCCGGGAGCTGCAGCAGGCGATGACCCGGTTCCCTCCCGTGAAGATCGGGGCGGACGGTACGATTCAGGAGTGGGTCGAGGATTACCGGGAAGCCCAACCGGGCCATCGCCATATTTCGCACCTGATCGGGCTGCATCCGTTTGCGCTGATTACGCAGGAGGATAAAGCGCTCTTTGAGGCAGCGGTGAAAACGGTGGAGCGCCGCCTGGGCAGCGGCGGCGGGCATACGGGCTGGAGCCGTGCGTGGGTGATTAACTTCTACGCCCGTCTGCTCGACGGCGATGCGGCGCATGAACACGCAGTGAAACTACTGCAGAAAAGCACGCTGCCGAACCTGTTCGACAATCATCCGCCCTTCCAGATCGACGGCAACTTCGGCGGGACGGCGGGCATGGCGGAAATGCTTCTGCAGAGCCACGCCGGTACGGTTCATCTGCTGCCGGCGCTGCCGGAGGCCTGGCCGAACGGAGCCGTACGCGGCCTGCGGGCCCGCGGCGGACTTGAGGTGGACCTGACGTGGAGTGACGGCAAGGTAACCGCGGGGTTGACCGCCGATCATGCGGGCACATACCGCGTGCGTTTTCGCGACCGCATTCTTCCGGTTGAGCTGAAGGCCGGGGAACGCCGCGTTCTGGCGTTCGGGGAATAGGCCGGTTTCCGGGGGTGAAAACGGGCGGCCGGATTGAGTTTTTTGTGGAAACCGCTGTACTCAGGCGGCATTTTCTGGGAGACATCTACGCCTTTGACAGTACAAGGAACTAAACAGAAGGACTTTACGAAATGATTTCTTTGCTCATTTCCATCGTTATCTGGGTGCTCATCAGCGGCATCTGCATTTCATCGGGTGTGAAAAGCGGCTCCATTGCTTATGGATTGCTCGGCTTTATTCTTTCGCAGGTTGTGATCAGCCTGCTGACGCGCCGCAAATTCAAGGCGATCAACAACGAAATGCAGGAGGTGCTCGGTGCCGGGCAGAAGCGGATCCAGCATAAGATCAACCAGTTCCAGAGCAAACCGGGCGGTAATCCGAAACTGATCCAGAAGCAGCTCGAAGCCGATCAGCAGGCCCTGTTCCGCCAGGCGCTGGATTTCACGCAGAAATTTGAAGAATACAAAAAGTGGAATATCCTGATGGGCAAGCAGATCTCCACCATGCGCCTGCAGTTCCTCTATCAGCTTAAAGAGTTCGAGGAAGTGGATTCCATTTTTGCCAAGGGCTTTTTCGCCGGGCCGGTTCTTTCCGATCCGCTGCTCGTGGCCATGAAAATGGCGCGTCAGTATGTGAATAAAAACAGCGCGGGCGCCGAGAAAACCTTTAAGCGTTATTCGCGCTGGTTCCGGGACGACCGCGGGGCGCTGCTCTACGGCGTGATGTCCTGGATTTATGTGAAAGATAGAAAGGTCGAGGAAGCGCGGCAGCTGCTGGCCAAGGCCAAGGACAAGCTGTTCCATGAAACCCTCAACCGGAACTGGGAAATGCTGTCCAACAACCGGGTCAAAAGTTTTTCCAACTCCGGATTCGGCGACATGTGGTACAGCCTCTACCTCGAAAATCCGCCGGCACCGAAACAGCAGCGCATGCGGCCGAATACGAAGAACGCGCACCGCCCGTTCTGATCGGCCGTTTATCCAGGGGCTGGAAACGACACCCGTTGTTTGACGGGTGTTTTTTTTGTGTCCGCTGCGCTTCAATCTGCGGGGATATCCTGCGAATGGGGGATGGGTGCGCGGCGTGCGCCCGCTATAGTGAAGGTCTTTAATTCTGGAGCGGGGCAGATGATGATGAGATTCGGTGCGAAGGTTACGCTGTTGTTGATGCTGGGGCTGGGCGGGCTTTGCGGTTTGGCCGAAGCCGCGGAGGCCAACCGGTATTACAGCTTTATCTATTTTAATGAAGGGTATCCGACGCGGCTCAGTAAAAACCGCCGGCCGGAGAGCATGGCCAACCGGGCCGGGCGCGCGAATCCCGACGTGGTGGTGCAGACCGGGTTTTACAGCATCAGACTCGATTGCGACACGCTGGAGCTGTCGGGGTACGATGCGCTCGACGGCACGGATTATCTGACCGCCCTGAACCAGCCCGTCACCCGGTTCTCGCCGGCGCAGCTGCAGATCCGCATCGAAAAAGAGGGCCGGGTGTTCACCTGCGCCGGCGCCGTTCCGCAGGATAAGCAGGGCCAGCATATACGGCTGATCGAAAGCGGTCAGTTTGTGCAGCGCTTTGATCTGACCCAACTGATTTTTACCGACAAGTTCGGTGAAGAGCTCGGGGAACCTGTCCGCCTCGAGATTACCGCCTGGGCGGACCGGGTGACCTTTCTGCTGGATGCTTCCGCGGTGCAGGGCGTCACGCAAACCGGAATGCGGCTGGTGTCTCCGTCGGGTAAAACCTGCCGGGCGGGCGGCGAAGGGGACCGGGCCGTGCTGCGGGTGATTCCGCATCTGGACCAAACCTTCCAACCCTTGGAAGCCGCCGGCTTCATCCGCGATGCGAAGGCGGTGAAAAACGGCAAGGCCCTCGAGGTGCTGTTTGATGAAGAGGAGGGCGGACTGCGTTTTGAACTGCCGGTGGATCACCTTCGATTCCCGGATGACCGGGGCCGCGTGGATGCATATGAATTTGAGCTGGTGAACCCGGGGTCGGCCGACACGGTGGTGCCGCTGATCTTTCGCGAAATCAAAACCCAGGGCATTACCGGCACCAGTATGCTGCTGTGCGAAGCCGACGGTACGCCGACCGGGATTCCCGTTCAGATTTCCAAAAACTGGCACAACGACAAAGAGCACCGCGTGAAACACGACGGTCCGTGGATTCGCGGCTACACGATGGTGCCGCTCAAAGCCGGCGAAACGCGCAAGCTCAGGTTGCGGCTGGTGACCGGGTTCTGGGGGGATGTGGCGGCGGTTTCATATGCCCACCTGAGCGTCATCGGCTATGGCGGCAACTGGAAATGGGACGAAAGCGCGCTGGGCTGCTGGGGCGAGTCCATGTGCTACGATCCGTCGCAGCACCTCGGTTCGGCCTTCATCACCGATGTGCGGCCCGCATTTACACTCAGCAAAAACGGGGGCAAAAAATATAACTGGACCGAGAATGTCGGCGGCGGCGATTTCCTCGTCTATCACGATGCCGCCGGCACCTACCGCTGGGTCAAACAGCTTAAAACCGCCTTCTACTGGACCGGGCCCAATATGACCGAGGTGCACTATTCCGGCGTCACGGACGACGAGGCCATCGCCTTCAACTATCGCATCCGCTCCGTGCGGACGGCGGACTATCACCGCCGCTTCCACGCCTACACCTACCGGTTTCTGAAGGATGTCGTGTCGCCGAAACGGCTGATCTTCCACCAGATGGCGTCCGACTATTACCAATCGGTCAATTTCGAGACCTTCTTTGTCGGCGATGCATCCGGGCTGACCAAAACTCTGGCCCGGCCGGAGGGGCTCAGCGGTTATGCCGGCAATGCCGTTCCGTTCAACGGTTCCTGGGTGGTGGCCGACGATATCTGGT
>JBFJYX010000193.1:0-6151 GCA_041622415.1 Pontiella sp. | reverse complement strand
GTGGTCAGTATTCCCGCTCCCGAGCCTGAACCCGCCGTGGCAGAACCCGAACCGGTCCGCGAGCCCGCGCCCGTGATTGCAAAAGAAAAAATCGAGCCGGAACCTGTCGTTGAACAGGCTGAACCGATGGTTGCCGCCGCCGAACCGGAACCGATCCCGGAGGACGAGCCGGTGCTGGCGGCCGAAACGGATACTGAACCTGAACTCTTTGTGGCGGATGCCCGGCCGGACGCTGAGCCGGTCCCGGAAAAGACCGACGACCATTTCTCCGATATTCTGGCCTCGATCAGCCTTGCGGTGGACGAGCCGGAAGATCTTCCGGTGGAAGCATCCAATCCGGATGCCGCACCGGAGCCGGTGGAAGAATCCAATCCGGAGCAGGAAGAGATCGCCGCGTTGCTTACGTCGCTCGGTTCCCGGGGGATGGAAGAGGATGTTGTGGTCGTAACGGTAGAGGCCCCACAGCTCGCGGAAGAGGATCTGGCGGCTTATCTGGTGGAGCTGGAAATGCAGCAGGCGGAGAAGCCGGTGGAAGAAACGGTGGTCGTCGCCGAGAGCCGGGAATCCGAGCTGCTGACGATCGGGAATGACCCGGAACCGGTTCTGGATGATCTTGCGGTGGCTGCCGTGCCGCCGACCGTTGAGTCGAAGCAGGAGCCGGCGGATGTGCCGGTTGCAGACGAACCCGCGGATACCGCGCCTGAATATGCATCAACCGGAAAAAGCGCCGAGATTCTCGAAGAGCTCCTGATGAAAAAGCAACCGAAGAAAACCAAATCTCTTGGATCATTCCTGGATGGAATCGTGGGGGACATCAATGACAAACATTAATTTATACAAGGTCGGAAAACCGCTCCGGGCGCTGCGGATTCCCATGATTGGAATCCTGGCCCTGCTGGCCTCATCGGCATTTTCGGCCCCGGCCGACGTCAGTGGCACAAATGATGCTTTAAAACCGGCAGTCCGTGAGAAGCGTGACCCGTTCTGGCCGGTGGGCTATGTGCCGGAACGGATGATTCAGAAAGCCGAAAAGGTCGTGAAGCCCACCACAAGCAAAGACTGGGCAGGAGCCATGAAAAAAGTAGTGATCAATGGAGTAAGCAGCAGGGGGCACGACGATTTCTTTGCCGTGGTCAATGGCGAACTCAAAAGCGTTGGGGATACCTTCAGCGTCGATCATAACGGAACGATTTACACCTGGGCCGTCGCCAGTATCCAGCCACCTGGATCGGTTAGTCTGCGCCGGGTTTCCGCAATGTAAGTTTCAACAGGAAGGTGAATAAAAAAATGAGAGAATACAATGCAATCGGAATGGGGAGTATGTTGGCGGCCGCCGTGTTGGCCGGATCATATTCTTTCGCACAGCAGCCTAAAGTCGAGGACAAGGATCTGTTGAACATGCTCGAAACCGTGAACCAGGAAGAGGCCGCGCCGGCAGCGGTCGATGTTCTGACCACGGAAACAACCAATGACGTGCTCGATGTCGCTGGAACAGATCCCGAAGAGATCGTCGATTCCATGACCGTCGGCGAAGTTGAAAATGCAGAAGCCACGAGCGACGGCAACCTTATTTCGGTCCGCCTCAACCGGGTGGGACTCGAAGAAGCCATCAATCTGTTTGCCCAGCTGTCCGGCGCAAACATCATCGTGCCCGAGCTGGCGGAAGCCGCCCAGATTTCGGTGAACCTGAAGGATGTGGAGTGGCGCCCGGCGCTGCAGTCCATTCTCGACACCTACAACTACGAGCTCTACCAGCGCGTATCGGGATCCAACGTATACAGCGTCCGCCGGCGCCCCGCCGGTTCTCCGGAACCGCAGGTGGTGGAAACGTTCAAGCTCGAATATGCAACCGTGCCCAACGCGGCCAAGCTGATTCGCGACCTGATCCCCGCCGAAGCGAAAATCTCGGAATTTGCATCGCGCAATATCCTGGTGGTCAAATCGACCGAATCCAGCCTCAGCGAGGTGCGCGCCGTACTCGCCGCCATCGACAAGGTCCGCCAGCAGGTCTTCATCGAATCCAAGTTTATGGAGCTCACCGATGACGCCCAGAAAGATCTCGGCATTAACTGGACCTCGCTGCAGAGCTACGATGCCGGCGTTGCGCTGAGCACCTCGGCATACGGTTTTGAAAATGCGAACGGGTCCCCCACGGAAAACCTGTGGAACGATATGGTCGGAGGCTCTGCCTCGGCCGCCGGAAGCGGTGAATATACGGTTCTGACCAGTGTGCTGGATGCCGATGAGTTCGCCATGACCCTCAGCGCCCTGGAGCAGAACAAAGGGGTGAACATTGTTTCGAATCCGAAGATCATTGTGGCCAACGAAGAAATGGCCAACATCTCGATCATCCGTAAAGAGCCGAACCTCAAACAGGAACGCGAACAGCAGCTCAACGACCAGGAAGCCACGACCACCTATACCCTGGATGAGTCCATGCCCTGGTTCGAATACGGCATCAAGCTCGACGTAACGCCGTCGATCAACACCAGCAGCAACATTACCGTGCAGATTCAGCCGTCGCTGACCCGCAAGTTTGCGGATAAAGAAGCGGGCGACAATACCTACCCGATCATCGACGAAAAGAGCATCGACACGGTGTTCAATCTCGCCAGCGGCGAAACCGCCGCGATCGGCGGCCTGACCGAAATCACGGAAAGCGAAGAGGAGCACCGGGTTCCGCTGCTCGGCAGCATCCCGCTGCTCGGCCGCTTATTCTCCTGGAAACAGACCGTGTCCGGCCAGGATGAAACCATCATCTTCGTGACGGTCGGCCTGGCGAACACCGAACAGCTGAAAGAGGGCATCGATATGCCGGAAGACGCCGAGCTCGCCCGCCGCCAGCTCATCCTGGATGCCAAGAGTAAGCAGCTGCGCGATTATGAGCGCGACTTCTTCGAAAACCAGGAACAGGAAAAACTCGACGACATGATGAAGATTCTGGAAGCCCAGGAGGCACAGCGTCTGCAGAAACGTCAGGAAAAGATCAACAAGGAAGCCGCCAAAAAGGCGCAGCTGGAAGCATAACCGGCCGTGCGGCTCTGCCGCACATAACGATTGCAGAAGATTCTCCCTAACTCCGGGCATTGGGAAAAGGACTCCTCCCGCCTTTCCCAATGCCTGGAAACTCCCAGGCCCCGGCGCAAGCCGGGGCTTTTTTAATATCTGCGTATGCCGAAACGAAAGACGATCCATCACCGGAGTCGGCGGTCATCACCGCATCGAAGATCCCGTTGCCGCCGACATTCACCTGCGCCGATCTTTCGGTTGTTTGTTTTCTGGTCTGGGGTTCGTGTCGGGCAGAAAAATTATTTTGCTCCTCATCATTTTGCAGGTCGTTCAGTGTCCACGCGGGGGCTTAACGAGAGGCCCTTCGTTTCCCTTGCTGCGCTGCGGGAAAACGAACGCTACACCCGCAGGTGTAGTTAACGTTTACCTGACAACGGAAGGAAACGTTCTTTCTGCAAAGGCGGGATAAACGGGCCGGAGGCCCGTTCTACGTGCCGAGGGTGCCTTGGTCACCGGGCCGGTGACGCTCCAACCTGAATCTTTCTGTCGTATATTTTTCGGTCTGCAATTGGCATTAGACAGAGGGAATTATTGCTCCGGCAATTCAATGTTGAGAATTCCATGCGATGGGTTCATGGCCACAAAGAGTCACAAAATGCACGAAAACCGAGCGGCTCGGGACGTTGTGTTTCTTGTGCCTTTTCGTGGCCATCCTCAAGACATTCAGCCGCTGTATCTATAGGAACAGAAAATAGAATTATTTTGCTCCTCATCATTTTGCCTGTCATTCACAGACTGCGCGGGCCCTTCGTTTCCCTTGCTGCGCTGCGGGAAAACGAACGCTACACCCGCAGGTGTAGTTAACGTTTACCTGACAACGGAAGGAAACGTTCTTTCAGCAAATGAGAGATAAACGGGCCGGAGGCCCGTTCTACGTGCCGGGGGTGCGGCTTGGGTTTCCTGGAAACTGCCCGGTGAGGGGCCTGCAGCGAGGGGAGGCTGCAGGCCAGGACTCACCGGACCTTGAAATCTAGGCGGCCATTTGATGGCTGCGTTTATCGCTGTGCCGGGCAATCGCCTGCCGCAGGCGGAAATGTTCGCCGCCGCGCATTTTGAGGAACATGCGGTTACCTTTGCGCGTTTGGATGACGTAGACGGGGCAGGAGGAGCGGTGGCTGGCGAGCAGCAGCTGCGGCCAGTTCAGCATAAAATAGAGGGGCGAAACTTCGTGCCGCGTGGCGAGGCGCAGGTAGTGGACGGCGCCGAGGTGCACCCGGCCGGTCGGGATCAGGCCGAGAAAGCGACGGACCAGGTGATCCCCGCTGAGTTCAAACGAAAAGGGGGAGCCCAGCGATACCGCGGCGACTTTGGTTTTTCCTACTGCTTTACTCATCGTTCGGTGCTCCGAGCCATTGGCTCATTTCAAAGTGTGATCCGTCATCCAGCCGCATGAAAATGCGGGGACGGTGATGTCCGGCCTGCAGGGTGTAAAACGGGGTCATGGCCCGTTTTTTACGCCGGCCGCTGAACCAGTTGAGATAGTTGAGTTTTGTAACATCGGCGGGGTCGGCCTGCCGGAAATCCTGGATGCGCTTAAGCGGCAGCGTGTTCAGGGTGATGTGCCGGAACAGCTTGGTGGTCAGCGCCTCCGCGGTCAGCTCGTAGCTGAGAAACATCCCGACATCCATATCAATCAGGCTCAGGGTTCTCGGCTTGGGTTTCATACATTGGTTTAAGCATTCGACATGCCATTCGGGGGGCAAACACGGGGAATGCAGTAAAACCGGCCCGATTCGCTGCCGGCCGCCGGCCGGAACGGGGGTTTTATTGTTGGAAATGAGAAATCAGCGCCGACCGAACAGCAGGGAAATGAGATAGGCGGCCCCGGTGAGCACAATAATCGTGGCCCCGGCGGGCAGGTCCGGGCCATAGCTGAGGCCGAGGCCCGCAAAGGTGAGCACGGCGCAGCATCCGGTCGCCAGCGCCATCATCGACCCCATGCGCCGGCAGAAACGCCCGGCAATGGCGGCGGGCAGGGTCAGCATCACGATCACCATCACAATCCCGACGATCGAGACCATCAGCACGACGGTGAGGGCGGTGAGGGCGAGCATGAGGAAATAGAACAGCCCGGTATTGACGCCGCGCAGGCGCGCAAACTCTTCGTCGAAGCAGACCGCCACAAACTGTTTATGGAACAGCAGCGCCACGGCCGCAATAAACAGGTCGAGCCCGGCAATGGCAAGCAGGTCGCCGGAGGTGACGAGCAGGATGTTGCCGAAGAGGTAGGACATCAGGTCTTCGCCATAGCCCGGCGTTTTGGAAATAAACAGAATGCCGATGGCCATGCCCAGGCCCCAGAAAGCGCTGATCACCGTATCGATGCGCTCTTTGGCTTTCATGTTGACGATGCCGATGATGAAGGCCGCGAGCAGGGCGGCCAGCGTGGCGCCGAGCATGGGTGTCATGAAATGCCAGTCGTGGACCACCTGCATGTAGCGCGCAAAGCCCATGCCGCCGAGGACGCAGTGTGCAATACCGCCGGCGAGATAGGTGATGCGGCGCGTCACCACATAGGTGCCGACAATACCCGAGGAAACGCTGACGAGCAGGCCGGCGAGTGCGGCGTGCTGCAGGAAGCTGTGCTGGAGCAGGGCCTGGAAAAACTCAGCCATGGTCGTGCTCCTGATCGTGGAGGACGGCATGGACGTGCGCGCCGTACATATCGTGAATAATGTTTTCGTCGATTTCGGCAACGGGATGGGTATGCACCTCGCGGTTGACGCAGATCACTTTTTCGACATAGCGCGACACGTAGGCCACGTCGTGCGAAACCACAATGATGGTGAGTTCCTTGTTCAGCTCCTGCAGCAGGTCGAACAGCTCCTGCTCCACATAGTCGTCCAGGCTTGAGGACGGTTCATCGAGCAGCAGGAGTTTCGGTTCGGAAACCAGGGCGCGCGCAATCAGTACGCGCTGCTGCTGGCCGCCCGAGAGCGCGGCCAGCGGCCGGTGCTGCAGGTCCTGCAGGCCGACCCGCGCGAGCATGGCGCGCGCGGCCTCGCGGTCGGCCCTGGAATAGAAGCCGAACGGGCGGGTTTTACCCAGCCGCCCCATCAGCACCACATCCATGGCATTGACC
>JBFJYX010000192.1:0-6160 GCA_041622415.1 Pontiella sp. | reverse complement strand
CGGCCTGTCGCTCGCGCTGCTGGATGCCACGTTCAAATGGAATAACGGCGGCACTGCGCCGTCGAGCGGCCGGGATCAGGATTATGAATTCCTGGGCGGCGCCTACATGGCCGGCAACCTCAACTGGTATGCCAATGAAACGTGGATACTTTCCGCCGGTGTGCGCTTTGAATACCTGAAGTCCTACGAAAAGAACTTCGACGGCAACCGCCTCGAGCTCGACCTCGATCACATGCTCTACTGGACCTTCGGCGTCGGGCGCGATTTCTAAAAGGCCCGGCTTTTTCCAACCCCTGGAAATTTCCGGGGGCTGGAAACATTCCGTCGCGAAAGCTTGTTCCGTTCTTCGGGATTATAGGAAGGTTCGCGCATGGAAATTACACGCGTTATGGATGTGCTGGTGATCTGTGTCCCCGTTTTTGCGGTGCTGGGGCTCGGCAAACTGCTGGGAATCAAGGGGCGGATCAACGAAGAGCACTGCCGGTTTATCAACTGGCTGGTGTACACGTTTTCGCTGCCGGCGCTGATCATTAATGAGGTGTCGCGGCAGCGGTTCGACAGTTTTATGGATCCCGCCGTTGTACTGATGCCGATCCTCGGCCTGCTGATCATCACGGCCGTCACGATGCTGATCGCCAGGATCAACGGCTACAAAGGCGGCTTTGCCGCGGCGTTTGTTTTCGGCACGTTTTGGGGCAACGCCACCTATGTGGGGTTTCCGCTCTGCCAGAATGCCTTCGGTTCGGAGGGGTTGGCGAAGGCCGCCATCTATAACGGATTTGTGGTCCCGTTTTTTATCCTGACCGGGTATGCGCTGATCGGGTTCTACGGGGCGGGAACGGGCGAAACTCGCTTTATTTCGCGGGTGAAAACTGCCGTGCTCAATCCCATCCTGCTCTCCGCGGTGTTCGGTATCGGCGTGGCGCTGGCGGGGGAACAGCTGCGCGGGGCCGACGGTGAGCTGGCACTGCCGCTGGTCGCTGAATCGTCGCTCAGCCTGATCAGCTCGTTTATGAAAATGATCGGGTCGATGGGGCTGCCGCTGGCGCTGCTTTCCATCGGGGCCTCGCTGAAATGGGAACAGACCCGCGCACACCTCGGGGCGCTGGCCTGGACCGTGGGGGCCAAACTGCTGATCTTTCCGCTGATCGTGTTTACCCTCGTGCGCATGTTCTGCCCGGGTTCGAGTGCGGAGGCCCTGGGGGTTTCCGTGATTCTGTCGTCGGTGCCCAGCGCCGTGGCGATGTATGTCATCAGCTGTGCAGTAGGCGTGGAGCGGGGCTTTGTCTCATCCATGCTGGTGATCAGCACGGCGTTGAGCGTCATCACCATCCCGCTCTGGGTTTATGCGGTAACCGGGTACTGACCGGCCTCCGGAGCGGTGATCAGCGGCAGGTCGAGACAGTAGAATTCCGGGGTGGAGGCGCCGTCCCAGGAAAAGGCCAGGTGCCCGGAATATACGGTCACATAGCTCCCGTCGGCATGGAGCAGGTCGCAGGCGCCCGGGTCCGGCATATTGCCGGTTTTCGCCCCCAGCGTGATCATATCGCGCACAAATTTGCGCATTTCGGGGGGCATAATCAGTTCCACCAGATCCTTATTGATGGCTTCCTCCACGCGATGGCCGTAAACCGTGACGGACGAATTGTTCCAGAAAAAGATTTTACCGAAACAGTTGTAGCCCTGAACCGCAATCAGAGGGTTCCGCGCAATCATATCCATGAAGGACTTACGGGTGGGAAAGCCGTTGTGGTCCGCCTTTTCACAAAGTTCGTTGATAATGGACCGGGCATCTTGAATAGAAAATTTTGTCATGCACTTTTTTCCTCTGAACTGTGCAAGAGTAGTAGAGGATAAAAACCCAATGTGCAAAAACTTTTGGAACCTTAGTTGCTAATACAAATTACTAGTTGCTTGCGGCTATGCTTTGGTCTGGCGGAAGACGCGCGGCGATTCGCCGAGGATGCGCCGGAACTGGCGGGTGAAATAGTTGCTGTCGTTAAACCCGACCTCCAGGGCGATCTCTGTGATGCTAAGATCGGTGTTGCGCAGCATATCCATGGCTTTCTGAATCCGTAGGCGGACCAGGTATTCAATGGGCGTCTGGCCGGTCGCTTTACGGAAGACGCGCATCAGGTTGCTGCGCGACATATGGGCAATCTCGAGCAGCTCATCGAGTTTCCAATCCCTGGAAAAATCATTTTCCAGCGCGCCGATCACATTGCCGACGCGCAGCAGGGCATGGGCCTCGGTGGTATCCGAATTGGTGTAGGCGCGCGAGAGGTAGACCATGAGTTCCATCAGTTTGGCGCGCAGCGCCACCTCGCGGCCGGGTTCGTGGCCCTCGCACTCGAGCTCCATTTCGTCGGAGAGTCGTTCGACGCGGGCGAGCGGGACGCGTTTGAGATGCAGGCGGCTGGCAAAGCGGTGCTGGCGGCGGTAGTTCGGCTCCAGCATAAACATGGCGCAGTAGCCCGGCATGCAGCGCAGCTCATTTTCCGGCAGGTCGATTCGTTCCGGATCATACATAATGTTGATCAGGTCCAGATTGGTGCGGTCATAAAAATAGTGTTTCTGATGCCCCTGCAGCAGAAAGACATCGCCGGCCGTGACCGGAAACGGGTTCCCTTCGAGCATATGCATGGCCGAACCCTTGGTCACGATCACGAGTTCGCAGAAATCATGGCTGTGTTCGATTTCGGTCAAATCGTGCGGGTGCGATGGGGTATGTTCGCTGTCCGTCCGGACACGCCGGATTGCTAAAGGAAAGCCTGTAAGGCCGAAATAGTGTACTCCACCCGCAATTGTTGATTGAACTACCATGAGACTATAGTGCTTAAATTTGGGATCATATTCAAGGCATTCGTCCGCGTAATTTGAAACATTGAACATCGATTTATAGCGAGGAGACAGGAATGACTTACTTATTGGGAATAGACGTCGGCAGTTCGTCGGTGAAGGCATCGCTGCTGGATATTGAAACCGGAACATGCGCCGGCGACGCGCACTATCCGAAAACGGAACAGATTATTGAATCCCCGGAGCCGGGCTTTGCGGAACAGGATCCGCAGTGCTGGTACGACACCATGAAACTGTCGATCGCCGACGCCATGGCCGAAGCCGGGGCCAAACCGGAAGAGATCAAAGCGGTCGGGATTGCCTATCAGATGCACGGGCTCGTCTGCGTCGATAAAGACCAGAACGTTTTGCGCAAAGCCGTTATCTGGTGCGATTCCCGTGCGGTGCCCTACGGCGAAGAGGCATTTGAAACCCTCGGCGCCGAACACTGCCTGAGCCACCTGATGAACTCGCCGGGCAATTTTACCGCCTCTAAACTGGCGTGGGTGAAAGAGCACCAGCCCGAGATCTACGAAAAGATCGACAAAATCATGCTGCCGGGCGACTGGCTGGCCATGAAACTGACCGGCGAAGCCTGCACCACGGTGTCCGGCCTGTCCGAAGGCATGCTCTGGGATTTCAAAGAAGAGGCGCCGGCTAAGTTCCTGATGGACCACTGGGGCTTCGACGAAAACCTGCTCGCGAAAATTGTTCCAACCTTTGGAACGCAGGGGACCATCACGGCGGAAGCGGCGGCCGATCTCGGCCTGGCCGAAGGCACGCCGGTTTCCTACCGCGGCGGCGACCAGCCGAACAACGCCCTTTCGCTCAACGTCCTGAATCCCGGCGAAATTGCCGCCACGGCCGGCACCTCCGGCGTGGTCTACGGGGTGACTGAGCAGAAAAAGTATGACCCGCAATCGCGCGTCAACACCTTTGCCCACGTGAACCACAGTGCGGAAGATCCGCGCCTCGGCGTCCTGCTCTGCATCAGCGGCACCTCCAGTTTTATTGCCTGGCTGAAGCGTACGCTCGATCCGATCTCCTATCAGGAGATGGACGAGATCATCGAAGACCTCCCGGTCGGCTCCGAAGGCCTGATTGCACTGCCGTTCGGCAACGGACCCGAGCGTGTGCTCGGCAACCGCGAAATCGGTGCGCAGTTTGCGAAGATCGACTTCAAGCGCCACACACGCGCCCACATGTGCCGGGCGCTGCAGGAAGGCGTCGTCTTCTCGTTTATCTACGGCATGGAAGTGATGGCCGAAACCGGCATCGAGCTCAAAACCATCCGCGCCGGCTTCGCCAATATGTTTATGAGCGACGTCTTCTGCAAAACCCTGGCTTCGGTCAGCGGCGCAACGATTGAGCTGTATAAAACCGACGGTGCACTGGGTGCGGCGCGCGGCGCCGGCTACGGCGCGGGCATTTTCCAATCCCTGGAAGAAGCGTTCGCCAACCTGGAACTGAAAAAGAAAATCGAACCGGTCGAAAAGGCCGATGAATACAAAGCGGCCTACGCCGCCTGGAAAGAGCATCTCGAACTGGTGCTGGGAAAATAAATTCAGCAAATTTAACGCAAAGTCGCGGAGGACGCAGAGCCCCGCAAAACTTTGCGAGCCTTAGCGTCCTCTGCATCTTTGCGTTGGATGAAAAGGTGAGCTTTAGAAATGAACGTCGCGATTGCAACAGAAAGAAAATATAGAATGAGCGAACTGCAAAATACTCCCGATGTAAAAATGGCCGTCGTCGGCGTTTCGCGCGACTGCTTTCCGATTGAACTCACCGGCCGGCGTCTCGACAAGCTCGTGGCGGCGTCTGAATCCAAAGTCAGCGAAATCCACCGCTGCTCAATCGTGGTGGAAAACGAAGTTGATGCGGCGAAAGCGAATCAGGAAATCACGGAGGCCGGCTGCAACGCGCTGGTCATCTATCTCGGCAACTTCGGTCCGGAAAATCCGATCGCCAAGCTGGCGCAGGACTTCGGCGGACCGGTCATGCTGATCAGTGCAGCCGAAGAATCCAAATCCACCATCGGGACCGACCGCGGGGACGCGCTGTGCGGCCTGATGAATGCGTCGATGGCCTGCGGCCTGCGCCAGATGATGAAACCTTACATTCCGCAGCGCCCGTGCGGCCTGCCGGAAGAGCTGGCGGAATGCATTAGCGATTTTGAAGCGATTGCCCGCGTGGTGATCGGCGTGAAAAACCTGAAGCTGATCGGCTTCGGTCCGCGCCCGCACGACTTCCTGGCATGTAATGCACCGATCCAGCCGCTCTTCAACATGGGCGTCGAAGTGATGGAAAACTCCGAGCTCGATCTCTTCTCCCTCTATAAAGAAGCGGGCAGCCAGACCGAGCGCATTGCCGAAGTGGCCGCCGATATGAAAGCGGAACTGGGCGAAGGCTGCACCTATCCGGACCTGCTGCCGAAACTGGCCCAGTTCGAAATTGCACTGCTCGACTTCATGGAAGCCAACAAAGGCACCAGCGAGTATGTCGCTTTTGCCGACAAATGCTGGCCGGCGTTCGAATTCGAATTCGGTTTCACCCCGTGCTACGTCAACAGCCGCCTCGCCGGCCGCGGTATTCCGGTCGCCTGCGAAGTGGACCTCTACGGCGCGCTTTCCGAATACATGGTGCAGTGCGCGACGCTCCAGCCGGCGACGCTGCTCGACATCAATAACTCTGTGCCGTCCGACATGCTCGAAGGCACCGGCATGAAAACCGAAGACCTGCACATGGGCTTCCACTGCGGCAACACCTGCACGGAGTGCATGGCCGACTGCAAGCTGAACTACCAGGTCATCATGAACCGCCTGATGGAAGACGGCGGCACGCCGGACATCACCCGCGGTACGCTCGAAGGCATGATCAAACCGGGCGACACGACGCTGTTCCGCCTGCAGTCTTCCGGCGACGCGAAGCTGAAGTCCTACATCGCCGAAGGCGAGTTTGCAGACCTCAATCCGGAAACCTTCGGTTCCACCGGTGTGGTTCACATTCCGGGCTTTTACCGCTTCTACCGTCACGTGCTGGTCGGCAAGCAGTTCCCGCATCACGGCGCCTACAGCCGCGGTAAAGTCGGCAAGATCCTGTTCGCCGCCACCCAGATGCTCGGCATTTCCGACATCTCGGTTCCGCTGCCGGAAGGCCAGCTCTACGCCGGTGAAAACCCGTTCGAGGCATAATTGAGTAAACCGTGAATGAACGTTAATGGACGCTGATTATTTGTGATTTGATCAGGTATTCATGTTCATTCACGTTAATTAATGGTTTGGGACAAGGTTTTAGAATGAAAACAGTTGAAGTTAAAGAGCTG
>JBFJYX010000191.1:0-6180 GCA_041622415.1 Pontiella sp. | reverse complement strand
GGGGCCGGATGCTGCTGCCGTGAAACCGCGCATCGTGCTCTCCTGCGAGCATGCAGGCAACGAGGTGCCCCCGGAATACCGCCCGCTTTTCGCAGCCGATCCGGAGGTGCTCGAAACCCATCGGGGCTATGATATCGGCATTGCGCCCGTCGCCGAAAAACTGCGACGGCGCATGGACTGCCCGCTGGTGCAATACCGCTGGACGCGGCTGCTGATCGATCCGAACCGGACGGTGGAAAAATCGCTTTTCTCGGAATTCAGCCGAACCCTGCCGGACGATGAAAAGGCGCGGCTGATCCGCCACTATTACGCGCCCTACCACGCACGGCTCGACCGGCTGATCGGCCATAGGGACACACTGCACCTCTCGCTGCACAGCTTCACGCCGGTGTTCAACGGCAAAGAGCGGAAAGCGGATCTCGGGATTCTTTTCGATCCCGCACGGACGCGCGAGGCCGCGTTTTCAACTGCGCTTCAGCACGAACTGAAGACCGCTACCGGACTTCGGGTCTTCCGGAACTATCCCTACCGGGGCACCGCCGACGGCACCACGACGCGGCTGCGCAAACAGCTCGGCGCACACCGCTATCTCGGTATTGAAATTGAAATTTCACAGGCGCTGCTCAGCCCCGCGGATTCCGCGGCGGCCAGCCGCCTGCCGCGCCTGCTGGCGGACTCAATCGCCGCCGCGGCGCAGGTTTTGGCGGATTAGGACTGCGCTCAGGAACCCTTGAGCGTCTCAATCATCTTCGTCAGCTTGTCCGCCTTCTCCATCAGCTCTTCCTTACGTTTGCGCTGGATATCGACCACGTTCTTCGGCGCCTTATCCACAAAGTTCGGATTCTCGAGCTTTTTCTGAACACCAGTCAGGAAACCGTTGACCTCGCTCAGCTCTTTGGTGAGCTTCTCGATTTCAGCGTCCACATCAACCAGTCCTTCAATCGACATATAGACGGAGCCCAGTGCACTGATGCCGCTCGGCATCGCACCTTCCGGCGTGTAGTCCACGTCCACATTGATGGCTTCGGCATTCAGCGCCGCCGAAATCGAGGCGATATCCTCCTCGATCTGCTGCGCGACTTCCTGATTGGAAGCGCGGACACAGAACTTCGCCGTCTGTTTATTGGTCAGGTTGTATTCCGCACGCAGGATGCGGCCAATGCGGATCAGGTCGTGTTTGCCGTCTACATATTTCACCACCGCCGGGCGGATCCCTGAAACCACGGCCTTCTCCGGCCACGGCGCATTCATGATGGATACCGATGCGTGGTTATAGCCCATGCCTTCCCAGAGTTCTTCCGTCTGGAACGGCATAAACGGATGCAGCAGGCGCAGCGCGGTTGAGAACGAGAAGTGCATCACCTGCAGCGTATGCTTCTTCTCTTCGGGCGAGCCCTTGTAAAGAATCGGCTTCGCGTATTCCAAGTACCAGTCGCAGTAGCTGTGCCAGAAGAAATCATACAACGCCAGCGTGGCATCGTTGAACCGGTAACGGCCCAGATTGTCGTTCACCGATGCAATCGCTTCATTCAGCTTCGCCAGCAGATGCTGGTCGTCCGGCGTCAGGTCCGCTTCGTTGAAGGCCAGATCTTTGACATCAAAATCTTCGGAATGCATTTCCATGAAACGCGCCGCGTTCCAGATCTTCGTTCCGAAGTTACGGCCGATCTCGAACTTTTCGTCGTTGATGTAAACATCCTGGCCGGTCGCGGTAATCATCAGCAGCGAAAACCGCAGGGCATCGGAGCTGTATTTCTCGATGATGTCCAGCGGGTCGATGGAGTTGCCGAGCGATTTCGACATCTTGCGGCCCTGGTCATCGCGGACGGTGCCGTGGATGTAAACGGTGTCGAACGGAATATCGCCCATCACTTCCAGGCCCGACATGATCATGCGGGCCACCCAGAAAAAGATGATCTCGTTGCCGGTCACCAGCGTATTGGTCGGATAATAAAATTTCAGGTCCTTCTCTTCATTCGGCCAGCCGAACACACTGAACGGCCAGAGCCACGAAGAGAACCACGTATCGAGCACATCCTCGTCCTGCCGGACATTGGCCGACTCGCATTTCGGACACGCGGTTTCCGCGGCCTTGGATGCCCACTCGTGTCCGCAGTCGTCGCAATAGAAAATCGGAATACGGTGGCCCCACCAGATCTGGCGCGAAATACACCAGTCACGGATATTTTCCATCCAGCCCATGTAGGTTTTATTCCAGCGCTCCGGAACAAACTTGATCCGGCCGTCGTTCACCGCCTCAATCGCCGGACGCGCCAGCGATTTCATCTTCACAAACCACTGCGGGGAAAGACGCGGTTCAACCACCGTGTCACAGCGGTAGCAATGCCCCACCGCGTGCATGTGCTTCTCCACCTTTTCCACCAGCCCGCCGGCCTTCAGGTCTTCCATCAGCTGTTTGCGGCATTCGAAACGGTCCATGCCTTCATACGGACCGGCCTCCTCATTCATGATGCCCGTATCGGTCATCACATTGATCTGCGGCAGCTCATGGCGCAGGCCCATTTCAAAGTCGTTCGGGTCGTGTGCCGGTGTGATCTTCACCACACCCGTACCGAATTCCGGATCCACATAGTCATCCGCGATAATCGGAATTTCCCGGTTCACGATCGGAAGAATCACGGTCTTTCCAACCAGGTCTTTATAGCGTTCGTCGCGCGGATTCACCGCAACGGCCGTATCGCCCAGCATCGTTTCCGGACGCGTCGTCGCCACCACCAGTTTTTTCTTCTCGTCCTTCACCGCATACTTCAGGTGATACAGCGCACCCTCAACCTCCACGTGTTCCGACTCTTCGTCCGACAGTGCGGTTTCGCAGCGCGAGCACCAGTTGATGATCCGGTTGCCCCGGTAGATCAGGTCCTTGTCATACAGCCGGCAGAAGATTTCCAGCACGGCATCGCTCAGTCCCTCATCCATCGTGAAGCGCTCGCGATCCCAGTCGCAGGACGCGCCGAGCTTTTTCAGCTGGTTCGAAATCGTGGAGCCGTACTCCTCTTTCCACTCCCAGACCCGCTCCAGGAATTTTTCGCGGCCGAGGTCATCGCGCGTCTTGCCCTCTTTTTTCAGGGCGCGTTCCACCACATTCTGCGTGGCGATACCGGCGTGGTCGGAGCCCGGAACCCAGACGGTGTTTTTGCCCTGCATGCGGGCGACGCGGGTCAGCACATCCTGAATATTATTATTCAGCGCGTGGCCCATGTGCAGAATGCCCGTCACATTCGGCGGCGGAATCACAATGCAGAACGGGTCGCCCCCGTCTTCGCTTTTTCCGGCGAAGCGCTTGTCTTCCATCCACTGTTTATACCACTTCTCTTCAACAGCCTTCGGGTCGTATTTTTGCGATAAACTCATAACTGCTCCCAATATTCCTCGCAGAGGTTACATATATTTTGAACCCCGAAGACACAAAGCCTGATCGATTGGTCCGGCCGAGCCTGGTGCTCTTCGTGTCTTCGTGGTTGGATTTATTATTTCAAATCAACGATCTTCTTCATTCAGGAAGAGTTTGTACTCCACGCCGTCGACCAGCGCTTCCCAGGAAGCCTCGATAATGTTTTCCGATACGCCGACCGTGCTCCATGAATTTTCGCCGTCCGACGATTCAATCACCACGCGGGTCTTCGCCGCCGTCGCCTCTTCCGGATCGAGAATGCTCACGCGGTAGTCCGCCAGATGCACATCCTTGATGCTCGGGTAAAATTCCTGCAGCGCATGGCGCAGCGCCATGTTCAGCGCATCCACCGGACCGTCGCCCTCGCCCACGGTAAACGCCCGTTTACCGTTCACGTTCAGCTTCAGCGTGGCTTCGGAAATACACGGCTCGTTTTTGCCGCGCTTTTCCACCATCACGCGAAAGCCCTCGAGCTCGAAGAAACTCTTATGGTGCTTCAGCACTTTCTTGATCAGCATCTTGAAGGAGGCGTCGGCCGACTCATACACATAGCCGCTCCGCTCCTGCTTCTCCATGGTTTTCAGAATATCGCGCACCTCCGGCGACTTCCGGTCAATATTATCCAGCCCCATCTCGATCAGTTTTTCCATCACATTGCTGGCACCGGAAAGTTCTGAAATCAGGATGCGGCGGTCATTGCCCACGGCATCCGGCGGCACATGTTCAAAACTGTGCGACACCTTGCGCACACCGTCCACGTGCATACCCGCCTTATGGGCAAAGGCGCTCTCGCCCACAAAGGCCGCACGCTGGTTGTCGCGCAGATTCGCCTGCTCATTCACAAACTGGGAAACCGACTTCAGGTTCTTCAGCTGGCCCGGATCGGCCAGGCAGGTTTTGTCCGTCTTCAGGTTCAGGTTGGCCACCACCGAAACCAGGTTGCAGTTGCCGCACCGCTCGCCGAACCCGTTGATCACGCCCTGCACATGCACCGCACCGGCGCGGACCGACTCCATCGCGTTCGCCACGGCGGTCTCGGAATCGTTGTGCGTGTGGATGCCCACGTCCACGCCGAAGGTTGAGCGCACCAGTGCGGTCACCTCGAAAACCTCGTGCGGCAGGCAGCCGCCGTTCGTATCGCACAGCACCAGGCAGTCCGCCCCGCCCTTCACCGCCGCTTCCAATGATTGGAGCGCATAGTCCGGGCTGTCTTTATAGCCGTCGAAAAAGTGCTCGGCGTCGTAGACCACCTCTTTGCCGTTTTCCTTCAGATAGCGGCAGGTATCCTCGATCATCGCCAGGTTTTCTTCCGGGGTCGTTTTCAGGACCTCCGTCACATGCAGCAGCCAGCTCTTGCCGAAAATCGTGCAGACCTCCGTATCGGCCTCCAGCAGCGCCGCCGTGCCTTTATCCTCTTCCACCTTCACATTCGCACGGCGCGTACTGCCGAATGCACAAATTTTGGCGTGCTGAAGCTTTTCCTTTTTAATGGCCTTGAAAAACGCCATGTCCTTCGGATTCGAGGCCGCAAATCCGCCCTCGATATAATCCACGCCGAACGTATCGAGCATTTTCGCCACATGGATCTTGGCCACCGGCGAGAACGTGACGCCCTCGGCCTGCGCACCATCCCGCAGCGTTGTATCGTAGATGAAGACTTTATTTTCTGCACTCATGTAGACTCTCTCTGTCAGTCAAAACGTCGAAACATAACGCAGGCCCCTCAGCCGAACCAAGCCCGAAGGGGGAATTTCTCCAAACATAAAACCCGCTGTTTTACGCTGAATCCGCCCTTTTTCGCCGCTATATTTTCCCGATGGACCCCCTTCCCGCCAACCGAAGCCTTGCCTATATGCTCGGCCGCAAATCCGCCCCGCTCTTCCTCAAAGCCAACTGGGTCCTCAAAGCGCTGACCGGATCCGAAGAGGAAAAATGTTCAGCGGAATTCCAGATGGGCACGCTGCTGGCCCAGGCCTACGCGGCCGAAGTTCCAACCCTTGGAAACAACCGCCTCTCCGCCATCGCCGGAAAACTCACGGCCAGGCTGCGGAACCCAAACCGCAAACACAGCTTTAAACTCGATCAGTCCGGGGAACTGAATGCCTGCGCCCTGCCCGGCGGATTCATCTACATGTCCGAAGCCCTGTTCGATCGCTGCGGCGAGGATACCGATGCCATCGCCTTCGTGCTCGCCCACGAGATTGCCCACGGCATTCACGGCGACGCCGCCTCCCGCTACCTCACCAAAACCGCCATCAACGGATTGCTGAGGCTGAAAACGCGCGGCCTCCCCCCGGCCCTCCGGCAGATGATCGCCCACCTGATTCAGCAGGGCTATTCCCGCGAACAGGAATTCCGCGCCGACCGCTTTGCCGTCGCGCTCACCAGAGCCGCCGGGTTCGACCCCACGGGCGGATGCCGCCTGTTTTCCAATCTCTGGAAAACCTCAAAGGACCCGAATCCCTTCGGCACCTACTTTTCCTCCCACCCGCCGATGGAAGAGCGGATCAGGCGCATTGAACAAAGGATTCGCGAGCTGGATTAAGCCGGAGGAACACAATGCTCCTATAATGCCCCGCCGCAGAATTTGCAGTGCTTCGCATCGGTATCGTGCGGTCCCCGTTTACACGACGGGCAGGTTTTGCCCCGCCGCTTCATCGCCGTGGAAAGGCCGACCTCCGCCGTAATGATGCCGGTCGGCACCGCAATGATGCTGTAGGCGATGATCATCAGGAATGCCGCCAGAGTCTGGCCCAGCGGGGTTTCAG
>JBFJYX010000190.1:0-6204 GCA_041622415.1 Pontiella sp. | reverse complement strand
TCGGCGGCGGAGGCGAGGACGGATTTCATAACGGCACCCTGCCCTGGGACAAGGCGTATGTCACGCAGATGACCGTGAACGGCCGGCCCGCGACGGTACGGATTTATTCCGCCCGCTTTTCCGAGCCGGCGGTCAATCAGCTCAAAACCCGCTTTGAAGAACTCGGGGCCCGCGTGGAAATGACCCGTACGGAGGAGGGGGCCGCCGGACGTGCGGTGTTCCCCGACCGGGCGCTGGGCTTTCTGGTGCTCCGGCCGCCGAAAGAGCCGACGCAGCAGATCTTTGTGTATGAGCCGACTGGCGCCCCGGGGCGTCCGGCCAAACCGCCGGTGCCTGAATACCACCGCGCCACTGTTCGCACCACGGTGACGGATGAGGACACCGGCACCTTTCTCGCCACTTTCGACACCGCCTCGTCCGCAACTGAAACGCACGTCTTCTATGCAGAAGCCATGACGGCGGCGGGCTGGAAGATGGTGGCCCCGGCGCTGATTAAAGACGGAACGGTTACGGGGATGGCGGTCTATGAGCGAAAGTCGCAGGTATGCTATGTGCAGGCGACGGACCGTGTGGGCGGGCCGAATATGATTACATTACTTGTTAAGGGTGGAGCGCTTTGATAGGTTGCGCGTTTACTGGAGAAAGTGAAAATGAAGAATAAACTGGTTTTGGTTGTCGCACTGCTTGTCGGCATTCTCGCGTTCTGGCTCAGTGCCCGATATCTGGCGAATGAGAAGGCGGAACTTTATAAAGGCGCGGTCAAGGTAAAGGTGATTGTGGCGAAGCAGAAACTCAGTGCCATGACGGAACTGACCCGGAGCGACCTGGCCCTTAAGGAAGTGTATAAAAGCGCCGTGGGGGAAAACGTTTTCCGGCCGGAGGATGTGGACCGTGTACTCGGCAAGCGGCTGAAATATCCGCTCGAACGCGGCGAGCCGCTGTGGTGGACGCACGTGGATATGCCGCGCGATATCGAGAGCGGGCTGGCTCCGGTCATTCAGAAAGGGCAGCGCGCACTGTCGATTGCCATCTCCGGTGCGGCGGCGGTCAGCGGCCTGATCAAACCGAACGACCACGTGGATATTCTGGGCACCTTTACCTTCCCGTCGCGCACGAATCCGAACCAGACGGAGTCGACCACGCTCACGCTGCTGCAGGATGTCACGGTGCTGGCGACCGGAACCAATCTGGCGCGTCAGAATACCGAGGGCGGCGGGGAAACCAAAGCGGGCTACAGCATGGTGACCTTTGAGGTTTCCACGGAAGAGGCGGAGCTGCTGGTGTTTGCCCAGCAGACCCGCGGACAGCTCTACCTCTCGCTGCGGAACCCGAACGATGTGAGCGCCCAGGCGAGCTTCCCGTCCGTGAACTTTGACTACCTCGAATCGGTGCTGCAGGAAATCAACGAAAAGCGCCAGATCAACAACCGGTCCTCTTCCCTTTAAGGTTCAGCCGCATGAGTAATCTGAAAATCAACATTTCCCATCCCGGCCGCGGTCTCCAATCATTGGAAGCGCCGTACGGGGTGTATATGATCGGGTCGGATGCATCGAACCGCATCGTGCTGGACGACGGCAGCGTGGAAGAGGCGCATGCCGTGCTGACCCTGATGGAGGATGAATCGTACATCGAAGACCTGATGGGCGGCGGAATTTTTGTGTCGGGCGACCGGGTGCTGAACCGGCAGCGCGTCTACCACGGCGCCCCGATTCAGCTGGGAAATTATACGCTGGTTTTCGGCTCGGCCGAGGAGCTGGCGCCGAACAAGAGTGCGGCGCCGTCGGCCGCCGCGTCGCCTGCGGTTCCGTCCGCCCCCGAACCGTTCAAGCCGAAACCGGCGTCGCGCAATGTATCGGCGAGCCAGGCGGTTAAACAGCAGATTCACAGCGAGCTGGTGGAGCGGCTCGACCTCAAGCGGCTCAGTATGAGCAAGTTGCAGGAGGGCGAGCTCCAGACCAAGATTAAAACCACGCTGAAGGAAATTATCGACGAGATCCGCGGGCGGCTGCCCGGCGGCCTGGATCCGCAGCGGCTGGCGAAAGAGATTTTTGATGAAGCCGTCGGACTCGGCCCGCTCGAAGACCTGCTGGAGGATGATACGGTAACGGAAATCATGGTGAACGGGCCTTCGCAGGTTTATGTGGAACGGGCCGGTAAACTGATTTTGACCGACTGCACCTTTATCAACGACACCTCGGTGCTTTCGGTGATCGAGCGGATTGTTTCGCCGATCGGCCGCCGCATCGATGAAAGCCAGCCCTATGTGGATGCACGTCTGGCCGACGGTTCCCGTGTGAATGCCGTCATCCATCCGCTCTCCCTGATCGGGCCGTGCATCACGATCCGTAAATTTTCCAAAGATCCGTTCCGGGTGCAGGACCTGATCAACTTCGGCACGATGACACCCGACATTGCCGAGTTTCTGCGGGTGTGTGTAGTGCTGCGCAAAAACATCATTGTTTCGGGCGGTACCGGTTCCGGTAAAACGACGCTGCTGAATGTGCTCTCCAGTTACCTGCCGGACGACGAGCGCATCCTGACCATTGAGGATGCGGCGGAGCTGCGGTTGACGCAGGATCATATTATCCGGCTCGAGGCCCGCCCCGCGAATATTGAAGGGCGCGGCGCGGTGACGATCCGCGACCTGGTGCGGAATGCCCTGCGTATGCGGCCGGACCGTATTGTGGTGGGGGAGTGCCGTGGTTCGGAAGCGCTCGACATGCTGCAGGCCATGAACACCGGCCATGAAGGTTCGTTGACCACCATCCACGCCAATACGCCGCGCGATGCCCTGGCCCGTCTCGAAACGATGGTGCTGATGGCCGGCATGGAACTGCCGGTGCGGGCCATCCGTGAGCAGGTCGGTTCGGCGGTGCATATGATCTGCCAGATTTCCCGCTTCTCCGACGGTTCGCGTAAGGTCAGTAAGATTACGGAAGTGTCGGGCATGGAAGGCGACCGGATTACGCTGCAGGATATTTTTGAGTTCCGCCAGACCGGCCTGAGCAAGGACGGCAAAGTGGAAGGCACCCTGCATGCGACGGGTGCAGTGCCGACCTTTATCGAGGAGATCGCCATCCGCGGCATTCCGTTTGACCGCCGGATTTTTGAAACGCAAAACCGGGGGCAGTGGAGATAGGCATGTTCTGGCTGATTCCATCCCTGTTTGCTCTGTGCGCCGCCCTGATGGGTTACGTGCTGCTGCGTGCGCTGCGCGAAGCGGAAGAGAGCTATGCCAATGAATACACGGCCGACACGGCCCGGCAGTTCGAGGATCTGTTCCTGTTCATTTCGCCGCGGCAGATGCTCAATATTTCGCGCCTGCTCGCGGTCATTATCTTCTTTCTGCTTTTCGTTGCCGCGGGCGATGTCAATTCGCTGCAGGGCTTTATCAGCGGGACGTTGGCCGGCGCACTCGGCGGGGTACTGGCCCTGTTCCTGCCGCGCCTGCTGCTCAAGATCCTGCGCATCCGCCGGCTGGAGCGGTTTAACTCGCAGCTGGTGACGGCGATGACCGGCATGAGCAATGCGCTGAAAGCCGGCTTCAGTATTCAGCAGGCCTTTGAGGCGATTGTGAAAGAGGGCGAAAATCCGATTTCGCAGGAGTTCGCCATGTTCCTGCAGCAGCTCCGTGTGGGCATGGCCTTTGAAGATGCGCTGGCCGATATGGACCGCCGCATGGGCAGCGATGACCTCACGCTGATGATCCAGTCCATTGAAATTGCGCGCCAGACCGGCGGTAACCTGACCGAGGTTTTCGACCGGATTGCGGAAACCATCCGCGAGCGGCGGCGTATTGAAGGCAAGATCAAGTCGCTCACCGCGCAGGGCAAGATCCAGGGCAATGTGGTCGGTGCGATGCCGTTTATTCTCGGCCTGGCCATCTATTTTCTCGACCCTGTCATGATGACCACCTTCATCACGTCGGGCATCGGCTTGATCGTGATCGGCATTGTGATTGTGATGGTGGCGATGGGCATGCTGCTGATCCGTAAAATTGTAAATATCGATGTGTAGGTGCGATGACTAAAGAAATCCTCATCATCAGTTTCATGTTTCTGTTCGCGGCGATGACCGTCACGTGGCAGATCATTCGTACGGCCCAGCACGTGACCTACATCACGCTGGCGGACGGCCGGCGCCAGGAACGCAGCCTGCCGATGCTGATTCGGCTGGTGCTGCCGTTTGTCGGCATGGTGCCGTCGTTCATCACGGAGCATGCTTCGCTCGAAGAGAGCCGGCACCGGATCAACAAGAAGCTGGTGGCCGGCGGCTATGAGGGGCTCATTGAAGCGCCGGAGGTGATCGGCCTGCGGATTATGATGCCGCTGGGCCTCGGCACCGTGCTTTGTGTACTGCTCGGGATGTCGTACGGCTCGATGCCCGAAGGCATCGGGAACGCGTTGGCGAGCCGGCAGTATATGATCTATCTGCTGATTCTGATCCTGCTCGGTTTTTATCCGGATGTCTGGATGAAAAAATCCGTGCAGGCCCGGCATAAGAGTATTGAACGCGCGCTGCCGTTTGTCCTCGACCTGCTGACGCTTTCCGTTGAATCGGGCCTGGACTTTATGAGCGGCATCAACCGGATCATCCAGTACCGGGCCATCGATCCGCTGGGCGAGGAGCTGATCCGCGTCTTTCGGGAAATCCAGGTGGGGCGTTCGCGTAAAGTGGCGCTGCAGAATATGGCCGCGCGCATTGACCATACCGATATCCGCTCCGTCACCAATGCGCTGGTCCAGGCCGATGAGCTGGGCACCGGCATCGGTACGGCACTGCGGATTCAGTCGGACCAGATCCGCGTGAAGCGTTTCCAGCGAGCGGAAAAACTGGGGAACGAAGCGCCGGTTAAAATGCTGTTCCCGCTGATTGCATTTATTTTTCCGTCGGTCTTTCTTATCCTGCTCGGGCCGGTGCTGCTGCAGATGGCGCTGCGCGGCGGATTCTGATCTTTAACGAAATAGGTAAATAAACATGTCTCATTTAATCATTGAACAAGGGAAAGAAGTCGGCAGAGAGGTCGAAGTTCCCGCGGCCGGCATGAAGTTCGGAAGGTCTCCGGCCAATGATCTGGTGCTGGACGATGACACGGTGATGCTGTTTCACGGCCGCTTCTTTTTTAAATCCGACGGTACGCTTTGGGTGACCGATTTCGGGGCGGGCGAGAAAACCACGGTCGGCGGAGAACCGGTGGATGAGCATCAGCTCAGCGTCGGCGACCTCGTTGCGGTCGGCGGCACGGCGTTCCGGATTATCAGCACCGTCCGGGATGCGGAACCGGTTGCCGCCCCGGCTGCTGCGCCGGTGGCGATGGATCCCGAACCCGCGGCTGCAGCGGTGGCCGCTGATGAGGAAATCGACCTGGGCTTCAAGCGCGAGAAGCGCACGCGGAAAAAGGAGGAGAAAAAAGAGGTCGTGAAAACCTCGTCCTTTACCTCCCGCCTGCTGCAGGTTGCGGTCATCCTGCTGTTCCTGATTGTGCTGGTCATTGTCGGCCCGTCGCTCTGGGAAATGTCGAACACCAAAGTCACCACGGTGCAGCCGGAAGAGTCGCTGACGTTTGCCTACGAGCGCGTCATGGGGAATACCAAAAACATTTTCCGATATCATGTGGAGCTCGATGACAAGGGCATCTTTTCGGTACGCATTGACGACCTGAAGACCAATCGCCATCAGGTGGAAAGCAAAGAGATTTCCGATACGGTCATTGAGCAGTTGTCGCACGGTATTGAGTCGGCCGGATTTTTCGATGTGGATTCCGACTATGCCGGCACGGCGAACAACCAGTATGACCTCTATCGCATCGCGGTGCTGCGGAACAACCACTTCCACCGCATCACGGTGCTCAACTGGACCCCGCCGACCGCCATCAAGCGCACGACGCAGCTGATCGAGGATTTTGCCGTCAGCGAACTCGGCATTTCCTTTACCTGGATGAAGGAACCCGAAGAGCTGATGCAGCTGGCGGAGAATGCCTTCGAGGTGGGCGAAGCGCGCTACAACGAGCGCGATGTGCGGTACGGGAATCTCGCCACCGCCATTTCGCATCTCAAGGAAACGATGCTGTATCTCGAAACCATCGAGCCGAAACCGGCGCTCTATCACCGGGCCAGTGCGCTGCTTGAATCGGCCCTGATGGAGCAGAATGTCCGGTACGAGGATTTCCTGTTCCGCTCAGACCGCGCCATCCGGCTGCGCAAC
>JBFJYX010000189.1:0-6252 GCA_041622415.1 Pontiella sp. | reverse complement strand
CAGCCCCATTTCGGTGGCTACAATAAATTCCGTTTCGTCCGACTCTTTGGCGTGAGTGATCATCTGGCCGGTAGATAGCAGGTAGTCTGCCAAGTCGCGGATCGGCAGCGGGCATTCCGGGTGCGCCATCACCTTCGCATTCGGGTGATCTTCGAGCTCGCGCTTGATGTCGACATCGCGGATTCGCGAGTGCGTCGGGCAGTAGCCGTCCCAGATAATCATCTCGCGGCCGAGCTCTTCCTGAACGTAATGACCGAGGTGCGTATCGGGCACAAAGATGATCTCTTTATCCGCCGGAACCGAGTCCACAATCTTCATGGCGTTCGAGGAGGTCACGCACAGGTCGCACTCCGCTTTCACGGCCGCGGAGCTGTTCACATAAGCAATCACCACCGCGCCGGGATGTTCGGCCTTTTTCGCCCGAAGCTGTTCAGCCGTAATCATATCGGCCATCGGGCATCCGGCAAACTGATCCGGCAGCAGAATGGTTTTCTGCGGACTGAGGATCGCCGCGGTCTCGGCCATAAAGTGCACGCCGCAGAAGACAATAACTTCCTCTTCGAGCTCGGCCGCCTTGCGGCTCAGCTCCAGCGAGTCACCGGTAAAATCGGCAATCGCCTGCACCTCGTCGGGCTGGTAGTTGTGGGCGATGATGATGGCGCCGCGTTCGCGCTTGAGTTCCTGGATTCTCTCTTCAATTGATTGCATAGTTGCTCCTCGAAAAGCGGCGTATATAAAACGAATGCGCTCTCGAAAACAAAACAAAAAGGATGGGAGTTCAGGTTCTTCCGGGGATTGGAAAACTACATATGTGTCCGGTTTGGGCCGGACCGGAAATTTTTGACGAAAAACTGCAGGCATATCCGCCGACAGCGGAGCGGTCTAATCCTTCACCTTTTTCGGTTTGCAGACCTTGTCCTTGCTTTTCACCACAGCGCCGCATTTTTTGCACTCGAAGTGATCTTTTTTCTTCTTATGGGTCGATTTGCCTTTTTTACATCCCATGGGCCGAACCTCGCTTAAAATCTATGCGACTATCTATCGCGCTCCCGGCTCGGCGTCTACCCAAATTAAGTAAAAATAAGCCGGGCCTAAAATTTAAGCTTATCCCCCAGGCAGGTATCCACCAGGGCCGCCGTTTTCAGCCAGGGATGGTTGACCGGCACCTCCTTGGTCAGTCCGGCCACCTCTTCAAGCGGCACCGCCTCGCAGTACTCTCCCCGCAGGCCCACCATAACGTTATACACCCCGTCATGCAGGAGTTCACCTGCTTTGGTGCCCAGGCGCGTCGACAGCAGCCGGTCGGTGGCGGTCGGCGATCCCCCTCGCTGGACATGGCCCAGCGAGGTATAACGCACCTCGATGTCGGCGGCCTGCTGGATCTCGCGGGCCACCCGGCTGGCCACCGGCTCCTCGATCAGGCCTTCGACCTCGTCGTCGCGCGGGACCTTTTTCTTTTTACTGCTGTCCGAAGCCTCGGTTTTCGAGGTGGCCCCTTCCGCAATGGCAATAATGGAAAAACGCTTGTTATGATGCCGCCGCGCCATGAGATGCTCCACCACATGGTCGAGGTCGTAGGGAATTTCCGGAATAAGGATCACGTCCGCCCCGCCCGCAATACCGGCACCCAGCGCCAGCCAGCCGGCTTTGTGGCCCATAATTTCGCAGACGATCGCGCGGTGATGACTACTGGCCGTGGTGTGCAGGCGGTCAATCGCCTCCGTCGCAATGGCCATAGACGAATCAAACCCGAAGGTGATGTCGGTGCCGGCCACGTCGTTATCGATGGTTTTCGGCAGCGTCAGCACATCGAGTCCCGCTTCGTGCAGGCGCATGGCATTTTTCTGTGTGCCGTTACCGCCGAGGCAGACGAGGCAGTCGATCTGGTTTTTCCGGGCATTGGAAACCGCGACCTCAGTCATATCGAGTATTTTGCCGCCCATCGGCATTTTATGGGGTTTGTCGCGGCTCGAACCCAGGAACGTGCCGCCGCGGGTCAGGATACCGCTGACGTCCTGGTCCTCCAGCATCATCGTCCGGTTTTCCACCAGGCCGCGGAATCCGTCCTGAATTCCGATCACTTTCGTACCCTGCTGCAGCGCGGCCTTGGCCACACCGCGAATGGCGGCATTGAGCCCCGGGCAGTCCCCGCCCGAGGTCAGAATTCCGATTGTTTTTGTCTTTGTCACCATTTCAACATCTCCTGAAAGTTTTCCAGACCCAACTCGGATTCCGGCGGGGTGGTTTCACTGCGTATTCCGACCGTTCAGTCTTCCTGCGCCTCCGGCCGGTGCGGCTCAAATCGGGTCCGGCGCTTTTTCTCAGCCTCGGCAATCGCGGCACAGGCCTTGCGGTATAAAACTTCCTGGCTGCGGACCTTTCCGGCCCCGCGTTTAATGACCCGCTCGTATTGGCCGGACGGCTTGAGCTCCCAGGCACTCTGGTTGTCGTCCATATGAATATCATTCATTCGAATCAGCCGGTCGCGGCAGTCCGGATCCTCGATCGGTACCATCAGCTCCAGACGCTTATCCAGGTTTCGCGGCATCCAGTCCGCACTGGCAATATAGACGCGCGGTTTGCCGCCGTGGTAGAAATGAATAATGCGGGCGTGCTCGAGATAGCGGTCGATGATGCTCGTCACCCGGATGTTGGCCACCGGCTTCAGGCAGCAGATGCCCCGCACATTGAGATGAATCTTCACGCCGGCACGGGCCGCTTCGTACAGCTTTTCCGTCAGCACCACATCCACCAGCGAATTCACCTTCACATTAATCAGCGCCTTTTTACCCTTCTTCGCACGCTCCGTTTCAAAGTCGATCAATTCGAGCAAGCGGTCGCGCATGCTGATCGGGGCCATGCTGATCAACTGGAAATCGCGGGGCTGGGCATAGCCGCACAGGGCATTGAAAAAGCCCGACGCATCATGGCCCAGGTCCGGATTGCAGGTCAGGTAACTGATATCGCCGTACAGCCGCGCCGTGGACTCGTTATAGTTACCCGTGCCGAAGTGGCAGTAGCGCACCACCCCCGTCGGTTCACGGCGCACCACCATGCAGACCTTGGCGTGTGTTTTATATCCCTTCACGCCGTAAATCACCTGCACGCCGCACTGCTCCAGATCGCGGGCCCAGCTGATGTTCCGCGCTTCATCAAAACGCGCCTTCAGCTCCATCAGCACCGTCACATTCACTCCGTTTTCCGACGCGCGCTTGAGGGCGGAAATAATCGCACTGTCGGAGCTGGTGCGGTAAAGCACCATCTTGATCGCCATGGTATCGGGATCCACCGCCGCTTCTTCGATAAACCGTACCACCGGATCAAACGTTTCGTACGGGTGATAAAAGAGCAGGTCCTTTTTCGCGATCTGATCGAACATCGGTTCGTTGGGAATCACCTCCGGCGGCGCCTGCGGCGGCCACGCGTCGACTTTGAGCTCGTCGTATCCGGGCACAAACGCCATCGACATATAATCCTTCATGTTCAGCACGCCCGCAACCGGGAATACGCCCTCCGGAACCACCCCGAGACTCGACGACAAAAACTTCAGCAGGCTCTTCGAAATACTCGCATCCACCTCCAGGCGGATACAGTCGCCCGTTTTACGCTCTTCGAGCACATCCTCCATGCCGCGCATCAGGTCCGGCGCTTCGTCCTCGGCCACCGCAAAATCGGCATTGCGCGTAATGCGGAAATGCGCGCACTCCTTGAGATCATAGCCGGGGAACCAGTCGGCCGCATATTTTTTCACCACTTCTTCGCGCAGCACATAGATGTAGCCCTCGTCCGACGGCAGCTGGATAATCCGCGATCCGGCACGCTCGAGCGACATCACCGCATAGAGGTTTTTCCGATCCCTGGAACTTTTATCCTGCAGACGCACCAGCATATGAAGCGCGAGGTTCTGAATGATCGGAACGCTCTGCCCCTCCCGCAACGCCACCGGGGTAATCACCGGAAAGAGCTCTTCCCGGAACAGGTCGAAAAGCGCGGCATCCTGCTCCGCCGTCAGCGCACGGATATCCGCGTGGCGGATCCCCCCGTTTTCCAGCGCCGGCGAAACCACATCATTAAAGCATCCGTGCAGCTCCTCCATCATTTTCCGGGAACGCGGATAAATCTCCTTCAGCTGGGCATAGGGCGTCATGCCGGCCGGATCTTTTTTACGCAGCCCCGCCTTGCGGGCCATCGCCAGTCCGCCTACGCGCACCATAAAAAATTCGTCCAGGTTCGAGGCCGTGATGGCCAGGAACTTCAGCCGTTCGAGCATGGGACTGCCCGGATCCTTGGCCTGTTCCAGAACGCGCTGATTGAATTCCAGCCAGCTCAGTTCGCGATTGAAAAAAGTCGGAGTCGGTGCCGTTTTTGCCATGGTTCTCTACCTGTATTTTAAAAGCGTTTGCAGATCAGCCGGCCTGCAGCTGAAATCTGTATTCTTCATCACGCAGCTCATCCCTGCCTGCGTTTTGTGCGCAGCACCATCGTGCGGCCGTAAACCTGTTCAAAGAGTTTGCCCTTGCTGGCCAGCGCCCGCTTTTCCGCGGTGTAGTCGCCGGGTTTCGGAACCTCAACGATCACCTCTTCCTCTTTGACCGTGATCTTAAGGTCCCTGATCGTTTCGGTATGCGAACGGTCCAGCGCATCCGCCGCCCGCAGAATGGCCGCAAGCTTGTTCACGATCAGCCGTTTACTCCGGGGCAATGCGTCATAGCCCGGATGGCCCGGCCGCGGATTCGCCCGGCGGTGATAGCGCGCCACCAGCGAAATCAGCTTAATGTCCTCTTCGCCCAGCCCGAACAGATCGCTGTTCTGAATAATATACTGACTGTGCTTATGATGGCTGCTGCTGCCGATAAACATCCCCACATCGTGCAGCTGCGCCGCCACCGTTAAAATCACCTCATACCGGTAGCTCAACCGGTGCTCGCGCTGCAGCGCCCGGAACATGGCGCGCGAAATATTCGTGACACAATCGGCATGCTTCTGGTCGAGCTCATACCGCCGCCCCACCTCATGAACCGAATGGAGAACCTGTTCCACAAAATCGTCGCTCCACGATCCGCCGCTGGCCGCCTCGCTCAACAGGCCGTCGCGCAGCGACGCCCCGCAGACGGAAACCTTTTTCTGATGAAACGCCTGCGCCAGTTTCACGTAGGCCTGCAGGGCCGGACCCAGCGTCTGCGCACTCTCGATGGTCATGTGGTATTTACGCACCACCTTTTCAACATCCATCGCGAGGACCTTGTCGGCCAGCTTTTCAAGATCGGACACTTTGATATCCAGGACCGAATGCTCGTCCCAGTCCTCATCCACCGTACGCGCCGCAAAACGGGCTTCGCCGCCCATCAGCAGCAGCGAAAGGTTTTTCTCCCCGCGCGGCACGGCATCGCGGCACTGCCGCACACCGGCCTCGATTTCCATCCGCAGCACATCGCGCTTCCGCGCATCGGAACCCTGCTGGCTGTCCATCGCCTCCCGCAGGCGATACGAACCCATACGATAGATGTGGGCAAACGAGACGCGCCCCTCATCCAACCCCAGCAGCTCCGTATTACCGCCGCCCACTTCAGCCACCAACAGCCGGTTTTTCCGAAGCCTGGAATTCGCCGCCAAAATCGGCTGAATGGCCAGGAACGTCAGGCGGTTGACCTCGGTGCCTTCAATCACCTGCACCTGGATATCCGTGGCCATGTAGACGCGGTCGACAAATTCATCGCGGTTGCGCGCTTCGCGCACCGCGCTCGTGGCCACCGCAAAAACCTCCTGCGCCGGATCAATATTGTATTCCTTGAGCACACTCGAAAAATTGCGGATCACCTTCACCGCTTCGGAAATGGTCGACCGGGAAATCCGGCCGCGGGTAAACGTATCGGCCCCGAGCGCCACGCTCTGGTTCAGGGAATCCAGGGTCTGGAACTTTCCGTTGCTGTGAAACTGGGCCACCACCATACGGATCGAGGTGGAGCCAATATCAATCACGGCCTTGAGCGCATAATCCGGACTTGCCGTCGGTGTTTCTGTTTTCGCCATCTGTGATCCTCAAAAGTTGGAGGATACGATACGTATCCCGGCAACAAAACGCAATGCATGTTAGTATTTCGTTAGGAAATTATCCCGCGCGCGCCAAAAGGTAGGGCGGTGTGTCCCACACCGCCTTCCCGCCCAAAGCTCAGCGCACGTGCGGACGGCTGGGGACAGCCGTCCCTGCCCAAAGCATCAGAATCTCGGAGCGGTGAAAGGTAGGGCGGTGTG
>JBFJYX010000188.1:0-6315 GCA_041622415.1 Pontiella sp. | reverse complement strand
GCATCCGCCGCGTTAAGCTGCCGCCGCAATTCGGCGGAGGACACCAACGGCCCGAACGCCGCGTACGGCGAAACCGGAACCGGTTGCCATTGCAGGCGGTCTTCCTCTTCAAACGTGGTTCCGGCTCCGTAAACCTCCACCGCGTCGCCGCCGGCATGGATCGCACGGCACAGCTCGCTGACCGCATAAAAGAGACCGCCCGCCGCGCGGGAGATTCCGCAGGATACTGCGATATGGAGAGGTTTATTCATATCCATCGTTTACCGGCCCCAGGCAGTCAGCGTTTCAGCCATCCGCTCCGCATTCCGCCCGGGCGTAAATTCGCGATCAAAGAGAGCCCGCGTCGCCTGGCCATGCACGTCGACCTGCTCCGGATGCTTGACGTAATACCCCATCGCATCCGCCAGGGCCCCGACCGAACCCGCACGGATCCGGAACCCGGTTTTTGCATGCTCCACCAAATGCCACGCCGCACCGCACAAATCCGTTCCAATCATGGGAAGCCCCAGCGACGCCGCTTCATTCATCACCGCGCCCCAGCCATCAAAACGCGAAGCCAAAACCAGCACATCGCCGGCCGCAAAAACCTCGGCAATCCGTTCCACCGGATGGGTGCCCATAAACAGGACTCGGTCGGCAATGCCGAGTTTTTCCGCCAGGCGCTGATACGCGCCATCCGCCTTATCCAGTCCGCAGAACACCAGCACCCAATCGTCGCCCCCGCACCGCGCAAATGCGTTAAGCAGCACATCAATGCCCTTCCGCCGGCAGAGCGCCGCCACGGAAAGAAACACGCGCCTGCCCCGCGCAAACGACACAATGGCCTCGGCGGGTTGCCGGGGCGTCAGCGGCGCCGGGACATAAAACAGGTTGGCAATTTTTTCGTTCGGTACGCCCATCTGAACAAAAGCCCGGCGCGCGAGTTCCCCCTGCCCGAAAGCGCCCGCCGCATGCTCGGCAATGCGCCGCCCTTCGGCCCGCTTCATCCGCAGCATCAGCGGATTCAGCATGCGGAACAGGCCGGTCCGGAATTTGACCAGCTCCGCCAGGCGGATCCCGGACATTTCCGACCAGTGGATCCAGGCGATGCCGTGTTGACAAAAATATTCGATCAGCGCCTCGCTGAAATATCCGCAGATCACGTGCGTGCGTTCCCTCGCCCCGGGCACGGTTTCGAGCAGCGCTTCGGCCGACTCGATGCCATCCACAAACTGTTCATATGAAGCGCAGTCATATTCCGTGCTCCACCCCTCGGCCGAGCGTCCAGCGCTGACCCGCTCAAAATAGCGGACCTCCGGATCAATATCCGGGCGCGCTTCCAACGCCTGGAAAAACGCGCTCTGGTGATGCGACGGAATATTCATCCATATACAGATGCTGTGGAGGACAGGGTTCATACAGCAGCAGGTCCTCCTTCGGGAGCGCGGCCGGAAAGCCCCAGAGCCTGCAGGCAGTCCTCATACTTTTTCGGGCCGTTACGCAAAGCCCGCGAAAGGCGGTAGACTTCTTTCGACACGGCTTTCCGCTTCAAACCGTTTCCGCGCATGCTGCTCCAAATTCCGCCCCATCCGGCCGCCAGACCGGCCAGGTTGCCTTTGAAGCGTTTAATCCGAATCGCATGGACCAGACCGTTCACCGTGGTTGCGAGCAGGTTCGGCAGTACATAGCCGGCGGGACAGTTTTTGTAGACATACAGCAGCGAATTCCGACGCCCGTAATAGTCCCACTTATAAAAATTCCGTTGCGGCGATTCATAGTGCTGCATCGGCTCGGAGACCTTTCCGAGCACAACAAACTTCCCCTGCTCCAGCATGCGCAGGCAGAAATCATCCTCTTCCACCTGATGGTGGAAAAACGTTTCGTATCCGCCGAGCTCAAGAAAGGTTTCGCGACGGACGGCGGACGCACAGCCGACATAACTGGCAAAAACATAGACCTCGCCGTCCTGCGCACATTCCGGTGCGGCATGAAACGCTTCGCCGTGCTGCAGATACGGAATCCCCACTGCGCCGACTTCCGGAGACTGGAAATGTTCGAGCACCTCGCGGGCGGTATGCACCCCGGGAAGCTCCACATCGTCATCAATCAGAAACAGCACATCGCCTTTCGCGATGCCCGCGCCGTAGTTCCGGTTTTTAATCGACCCGCAGTTGGTCTCCCGCGCAACCACCTGAACGGCCGAACCATACTTGCGCTCGATCATTTCGAGCGTCCCGTCCGGCGACGCATCATCAATCACGATCACCTCGATGTCGCAGCCCTCTTGCTTCAGCACCGACGCAAGGCAGCGGTCCAGGTCGTCCATACGATTGTAGGTGGCAATAACAAATGACGCGGTCATATCCTCAATCCATTTTCCGTTCCGGTTCACGTTCATGCGCCGCCAGCTCCTGCTCGAGCACATCAACCAGACGGTTTTTCCAGCTCTCCACGGAATAATATCCGGCCTGTTCCAGGCAGGCCGCCGAACATCGGTTCCGCAACGCACGGTCTTCCACGATGCGCTTCAGCGCCCCGGTCAGGGCGTCCGCATCGCGCGACGGCACAACCAAACCTTCGCGGCCATCCACCACCGGGCTGCCCGCCTCGCGCGTCACCACCACCGGACAACCGGCACCGATGGCCTCCGCCACCACCGCCGCAAAGCCCTCCGACAATGCCGGCAGCGCCAGGGCATCGGCCGTTAAAAATTCACGTTTAATTTCATCGCGGCCCAGATGGCCGAGAAAATTCAGATCCCGGCAGACCGGATGCGCACGGACTTCCTCCGGCAGCGTGCCCGCAATACGGATATCCAGATGCGGCAGCTCTTCTTTGAGGCGCGTCGCCGCCTCGCCGAGATAGTGCAGTCCCTTGCGGAGTGCTTCGCGGCCGGCAAACAGAATACGGCCGGGCACCGGCTCAGAGGTTTCTCCGGCATAGTTCATGGAACAGCCGTAGGGCACCACCCGGATTTTGGACGCCGCCCCGGGCGATACATCCCGAACGCCGTCAGCCACCCACTCGGACGGACACAGCAGCACGTCCGCCAGCGCCGCGGTCTGTTCCCACAGTTCGCGCTCCAGCCGGACATCCTCTTCGTTCGACTGCTGGGCCCAGGCCGGAAAGGCTTTCGATTCCTCCGCCATAATTCGGTCCGTGATCGGACTGATGTAAACATCGACCACACTGATCAACCCCTTCGACTTTGCATAGCGCACAAAGTCCAGGCCTTCGTGAAACATGGTATAGGTCATGTTGGCATCGCGAACGCCCCAGCGTTTCATCGCTCCGGACAGGATGGCGTGCCGCTGCATGAACAGGCGCATGCCATCCGGCCGGCCGCCGCTGATCTTCTGCAGCGTTTCCTGAACATAGGGGCGGTCAGTGGAACGGACTTTAGCTGCGGGAACGCTGATTTCCTCAAACCGCGCCGAATGCATCCCCTTTGACGGAACCACCCGGCCGACGGTTCCCATGGCGCGACCGTAGAGGCTGGAAGCCGAGGTATCCGTATAAAACCCGCTGAGCATGCCCTCCTGTTCGAGCATGCGCGGAATGGCATACCGGTGCCGGCCGCCATGCTGGGCCACCAGCACCCGGGGGGCTGCGCTTCTGTTCTTTTTCACATCACCCATGTTCGAACTCGTCTTTCCTTCACCCGGCAACGCGGCATTCCATCCGGCGCCGGCCGGGACGTGCGCTAGTCGGCAGGCCGCGTGCCGAAATACGACGCGTCCGCTTTCCTGAGCTCATCAATGCGCATCATATAGCCCGAAAAACCCTCCCGGTATTTTTTCTTATACGCGTGGCGGAGGACGCGCACACATTCCCAAAGTACCTGGCGAAGGATTTTCCGGCGCAGCTTATTATGGTCCCGTGTGCTCAGGGCTTTGCATTTAAGGAAACGGAATTTGGTATACAGCTCACCGATCACAAAAAAGTAGGGCCGGCTTCCGCGCATGGCCTGGGAAAGGCTCTGCTCCCATTCCCCCATCCAGCACAGAACCGTCCGGACATAGGCCACCTTCCGGCGAAGCCGGACTTCGAGCAGGAAATCATAATCCGCCATGATGGTTTTGGGGTCATACCGGCCGAGTTCGGAAAACAGCTTCTTGGTGAAAAGGGTGCAGCCGGGCAGCGCAATACAGGACGGCTCCCAGATATCCGACCGGTAGCCGGGCTCCCGAATCTCCACCGGCGGATTTTCCGGCAGTGGTTGGCTGAGTTCCTCCGGCGTCTCGCCCAGCGTGTAATAGCCGATATCCGAAATCACAAACGTTTCATCGTTTACATAGGGCACCGTGATCTTCAGGAAATCGGGATGCAGCAGATCGTCGTCGCAGTTCAGCTTGATGATATCGTAGGTGCAGCGTTCGAGGCACATATTAATGTTGCCGCCGAACCCCAGATTCTGCTCGTTGCGGAAGACTTTCAGGCGGGGGTCGGTGATCGACCCCAGCGCATCGGCGGCCGGGAACTCGCCGGCATTATCCGAAACAATCACTTCGAGTGTCGGATAGTTCAGCGCCAGCGCATTCTCACAAATCGCTTTAAGTATCTCCCCGCGCTCTTTCGACGTGAGATACGTGATAATAAAAATCGAAACCCCAGGCATGCTGTTATTCATCGAACATTCCTCTTAACCAACTTCATTCTGCCCCCTGTAACGCGCCCAGTACAGCGCTGGGAAACCCAGTGCGAAAAAATAGACCCAGATGGAGAGCAGGATCGAATGCGTACCATGTGTCACGGCATGCATGGCCGTCCCCAGCCCGTATACATAAAGTAACTGCCCGAGGAGACTACCGACCATCGCATGCCGATACAAGACTCCCATCATCCAACCGATAATACTGAATTTGATAAACCCGAACCACCAGTAGGAGCCGAACGCGTCGGTATAGCCCGGCAGCGTCGTCCCGACACCGACCGTATGGTTGTATTTTTCCCGGGCAATGGTGGCGGTATTATCCTTGAACGGAAACATGAGGCCGTTTTTCACGGCGCGCCCGACGAGCTGCGCCGGCACATAGTTGAAGACCAGTCCGTTCCAGTGTTTGATTCCGAAATCGTATTTCCCCTCTTCAGCAATGATGTGCCGGAAATAGATATAGTTCTTAAACTCGTGTCCGGATTTCTGCAGAACCCCCTCCGACTCCGCAGTGTAGTCCGCCTGCAGGGCCGCTTCAAGCCGCTCGCCCAGCGGCGTGTCGTCATCATTCATAATGGCCCGGTAGACCCCGATCGAGTTAATCAGAACCATGCCCAAGCCCAGCCCGAGCAGGAGAATCCAGCGGGGAATGGAAAACCGCCGGACAAACCAGGGGCAGATCAGGATGTACGCCGCCAGATTCATCATCTCCGCGCGGCGCCCCCGAATGATCGCCGCCTCGAATACCACCAGCAGACTGGGAATCAGGAACACCAGAAACTTCGGGGAGTTCTTCTTTCCCAGACTCAGGTAGATCATCCACAGCACCAGAAAACCAAAACGGAAAATACTGGCCAGAAAATGGTACTTCACCGTCGCGCCCGACCACTGCGACGCGTTGAGCATCTCCTGCGGCAGCGACATCAGCTTCCACTGGAAGAAAAAACCGGCCATACACAGGAAAGCTCCGGCCTTGTACAGCCGGTTCAAATCAAACTGAAAATCCAGCCAGCCGGGCTTCGACTCCGGACTGCTGACCGCTTTTTCATACGCCAACCACATGGCCACGGTACATATGGTGGCAAAGAACATCGCCGCGGCGTAGGAGCCGTCGGGGAAGGTTTCCACCACATTCAGGCCGCCGATCGCCTGCGGATAAAACCACCCCATGGAAATCAGGCCGGCCCAGAACGGAAACTCAAAAATCCGGTTCTTCACCAGAAAGCCCCGCAGGACCATGGCGGCATTCACCATTCCGTATAAAACCAGCGCCAGCCCGTTCATGCTTCACCCGCCAGTTTCCGGATTAAAGTCACATAGTCGGACCGGACCTTTTCCTGGGCATAGTCTTTCTGATAGCTCTGGAGAATGGTGTCGGCACGGTCATACCCGTTCGTTTCAAACCAGTCAGCAACCGTCTGTGCGGCCACGGCCGGATCCCCGGCCGGCAGCAAAGCCCCGCGCGCCGGCGCCGAAAGAATCTCCGGCAGCGCACCCACCGCGGTGGCGAACACCGGCCGGCCGCAGGCCAGCACTTCCAGGGCGACAATGCACTGTCCTTCATATAACGACGGGATCAGGAATCCGTCATTCTCACTCACAATCCGCGGCAGATCATCGCGTCGGTAGGCCCCGTGAAAAATCACCCGGACCTTTCCGGATGCGGCGCGCCGCTGCAGCTC